>JAHEIV010000214.1 GCA_024639205.1 Deltaproteobacteria bacterium
CTGCTACAAAGCGAGCTCCGGCGACTGCGCAACTGAACCCGTGCCCATCGCGAGAAAGAAGGGTCCAACCGCCCGCATCGTTTTCTACTTGACAAAAAAGGCGGATTTCTTAAGGTAGGGCAACACGATAAAGACAAGGAGAATGGGGATGAAAGTGCTGGTGAGCGACAACCTGGGAGAAATCGGTGTTCGGATGCTGCAGGAGGAAGACGGCATCGATGTGGACGTCAAAGCCGGGCTGTCGCCGGAGGAACTTTCCAAGATCATTGGAACCTACGATGCGCTGGTGATTCGAAGTGCCACCAATGTGACCGATGAGTTGCTGGAGGCTGCCCGCAATCTGAAGGTGATCGGTCGGGCAGGGGTCGGACTGGACAACGTCGACATTCCGGCTGCCACCAAAAGAGGAGTGGTGGTGATGAACACGCCCGGCGGCAATGTGGTCACCACGGCCGAACATACGATCGCCATGCTGCTGTCGCTCAGCCGTAACATACCATCCGGTACGGCCTCCTTGAAGGCCGGACGATGGGATAAAAAGCAGCTTCTGGGGCGCGAGATCTACAACAAGTGGCTGGGGGTAATCGGTTTTGGAAAGGTCGGCACCATCGTGGCCGACCGCGCCCGGGGCCTCAAGATGCGGGTGATGGTCCACGACCCGTTCGTCACCCCCGAGCAGATTGAAAAGATCGGCTTCAAGCCGGTTTCCCTCGAAGAGCTCTACCGCAAGTCGGATTTCATCACGGTTCATGTCCCCAAGACCCGAAACACCGTCGGATTGATCGACCAGGCCGCCTTCGGTCAGATGAAAAACGGCGTGTTGATCATCAACTGTGCCAGGGGGGGGATCATCGATGAAGATGCACTCAACGAGGCTTTGCAATCGGGCAAAGTCGGCGGAGCAGCGCTGGACGTATTTGAAACCGAACCGCCGGGAACCTGCAAGCTTTTCGACCACGATCGGGTTATCTGCACTCCCCACCTGGCGGCTTCCACTCTCGAAGCCCAGACCAACGTGGCCATGGCAATTTCCGAGCAAATCATCGACTACCTGAAAAACGGAACGATTATCAATGCGGTCAACGTCCCGTCGGTAACCGGTGAACTGCTGACCAAACTGGGACCCTACTTGTCTCTTGCGGATCGGATCGGCAACCTGCAGGCGCAGCTTTCGAGGGGACCGGTCAAAAAAGTCGACATCGAATACGAAGGTGACTTCAGTGGGTTGGATCTCACCCCCATTTCCACCGCCATTCTGAAAGGATTTTTATCCCCGATGGTCCAGGACGCAGTCAATTTCGTCAATTCCCCACTGATTGCAAAGGAAATGGGAATCAACGTGACCGAGAGCAACAGTGCCGAATCGGATCACTTTATCAACCTGATCACCCTGAGGGTAATTACAACCGAAATGACCAACACCGTTTCCGGTACGATTTTTGGAAAAAGGGATCCGCGCATCGTGCAGATCAACAATTTCGGATTGGAATTGATACCCGAGGGACATTTGGCCTTGATTTACAATCAAGACAAGCCGGGTGCCATCGGCAGCATTGGCACGAAGCTCGGCAAGCACAGGATCAACATCAGCCGGATGCAGGTCGGCCAGGACCAGGATGGCGAAAATAACATCATCTTTCTGCGAACCGACACATCCATTCCGGATCAAGTGCTTAAGGAACTGCGGGCCCTGCCGCTGATCAACACGGTCACGCCGCTGGAGTTGTAAAGGCTGTGCGAACGCAGCCAGTCTCGAATGAACCCGAGGCTTTCGCGGGTGAGGCGCTGATCCATATTCTTACGAGATTCAGGTAGCAAAAGGAGATCACATTATGTCAGAAGAAAAAAAAGGCTTTGTTATCAAAGATCGCCGCACCGTGGGCAGGGATACCGATGATTCGGAAAAGGATAAGGCATCCGGGCCCGAACCGGCCGGCGAACGCCCGGATCAACCATCGGACCAGCCCGACGAGTCCGCCGGAGAGCAGCCGTCCGAAACCCTGCTGCCGGAGGTCAACTTCCCGACCTTTGTTATTTCCCTGAACGTCTCGGCACTCTATCATCTCGGAGCCATAGAGGACCCGGAGACCAAACAGAAGGAAAAGAATTTGCCAATGGCCAAGCAGACGATCGACATCCTGAGCATGTTGGAAGAAAAAACCAAGGGTAATCTCACCGATGATGAAGAGAATCTGCTGAAAAACATGTTATATGACCTGCGTATCCTGTATGTAAAAGAGAAAAGCTGACGGGGTTTTTCCCACTCAAACGCTCTTGCCCGGCCCTTGTCTTCTTGCCACCCGATCATGAAACTTCGCGCACCGGCAAAAATCAACCTCTTTTTGCACGTCACCGGCCGAAGACCCGATGGATATCACACCCTGTTTACGCTGATGGCTCCCGTTGGTCTTTATGATGAAATCAGCATGGATGTCGATCAGGGTAGTATCCGAGTACAATGCGAAGACCCCCGGGTACCCGCTGACCATTCCAATTTGGCTTGTCGGGCTGCATCCTGTTTTATGCAGCATTACGGCAGGCTGCCGGGCGCCCTTCCGCAACGAGGCGTAAACATCTCCATCCAAAAGCAAATCCCGGTAGCTGCCGGACTGGGGGGCGGCAGCAGCGATGCCGCATCGGTTTTGCTTGGACTCAATCGTCATTTTGACGAGCCGTTTGAGCAGGATGATCTGATGCGCATGGGTCTTCAGATCGGAGCTGACGTTCCGTTTTTCGTCTACGGTCGCCCGGCGATCGCCACCGGCATCGGAGAGATCCTCGAACCTTACTCGCACAGCCTGCCGTATTTTGTCTTGATCGTATTTCCCGGTATCCGTATATCCACCGCAGCGGTTTACAAAAACCTGGATTTGGGATTGACAAACTGTGAAAAAAAACTTAGAAAGCTCCTTTTGGGGCAACAGGCTTTTGACGCGACGCACCATGCGTGCAACGACCTGGAATCGTATACAGTGGCGATGTTCCCGGAGATTGCGGGTGCCAAACAGGCGCTGATGGATATTGGCGCTTCCAGCGCGCTGATGAGCGGGAGCGGGTCGTCGGTATTCGGCCTTTTCGAAAATCTCGACAAGGCTCGAAACGCCAGGGATACCCTCAGCCGGCATAAAGAAACCTGGTCAGTTGTATTGACCGAGCTGATCGGGGATACGGATGATGGTAATCAGCGGTAGGGGTCGCCTTATCCCGCTTGCACAAAGCCGGGTCGCTCGCCGTTTTACTGCCGACAAATTTTCTTTTTTCATGGGGCGTAGTCAAGTGGTAAGACACAGGATTTTGGTTCCTGCATTCGGAGGTTCGAATCCTCCCGCCCCAGCCAGTATTTGAAAGGTGAGTGGAACGTCATTTTGATTGCTGGATTCAGAGATCGGTGCGGTTTGCCTTCTGAAAACACCGGCAACCCATTTGTCAATTAGCGGAACCGTGGTCGGATAAATGGATGAATTCACTATTTTCACCGGGAACTCCAATCCTGCGCTGGCCGACAAAATATGTAAATACCTGAAAGTACCCCTGGGCGGTGCGCTGGTAAAAACATTCAGCGACGGTGAAATACAGATCGAAATAGAAGAGAACGTCCGTTTGAAGGACGTTTTCATTATCCAGTCCACCTGTGTGCCGGTCAACGACAATTTGGTGGAGCTGTTGCTGATGATCGATGCCTGCAACCGGTCATCGGCCAAGCGGATTACCGCAGTGATGCCTTACTACGGTTATTCGCGCCAGGACAAGAAAGTAGCACCCCGGGTGCCGATCAGCGCCAAGTTGGTGGCCGACCTGCTGACCGTAGCGGGAACGAAACGGGTCATCACCATGGATCTGCACGCGGGTCAGATCCAGGGTTTTTTCAATATACCGGTGGACAACCTGTTCGTCGCACCGGTTTTCATTGACCACATACGGCGCCATTTCCAAAAAGACCTGGTTATTGTTTCACCGGATGCCGGCGGTGTAGAGCGTGCTAGGGCCTATGCCAAGCGACTCAATGCAGATCTGGCCATCATCGACAAGCGCCGCTCCGCTCCCAACAAGGCCCAGGCGATGGCGGTGGTCGGCGATGTGCAGGGCAAGGTGGCACTCATCCTGGACGATATGGTGGACACGGCCGGCACATTGACTGAAGCCGCTGAAGCGATAAAGCGGTCCGGGGCGAGAGAAGTTCATGCCATCTGTGCTCACCCGGTCTTGTCGGGTCCGGCAGTCGAACGGATCAACGCATCGTGCATGAAGAGTGTGCTTGTCACCGACACGATTCCGCTCCAGAAAGCAGCGCGCGAATGTAAAAAAATCGACGTGCTGACCATTGCAGATATCGTCGGTGAAGCGATCATCCGCAGCCATACGGGCGACTCGGTCACATCGCTTTTCGTGTAACCTGAACCATCGAAGGAGGGAAGTTTCTTGGAACAACAGCAACTGAAAGTAACTGTGAGAAAAGCAACCGGCAACGGCCCTGCACGGGCGCTGCGTCGGAGTGGAGAAATTCCGGCTGTGCTCTATGGAAGGAAAACAGAGCCGATGGCGCTTTCCGTGAATATTCGAGAGTTGGAGGATCTTACCCGAAAGGGCAACATCAACCAGATGCTGTTCAACCTTCTCATCGACAGCGGAAAGACGCAGACCAAAAAGGTGATGATAAAGGAACTCCAGACCCATCCGGTTACCAGAGACTTCCTGCACATCGATTTTTACGAAATCGACATGCAGCGGAAAATCAAGGTCGGTGTTCCGATCACAACCATAGGCAAATCGGTCGGTGTCGAACGCGGCGGTATCCTGCAGATCATTCGCCGAGAACTTGAGCTTCTGTGCTACGCGGACAAGATCCCCCCGGACATTGTCGTTGACATCACCGAACTGGACATCGGCGACTCGGTGCATGTCGACGAGATTCCGCTGGAAGGCGATGTCGAGCTGGATGCAGAGGTCAATTTCACGGTGCTCACCGTTGTCGCTCCAAGGGTCGAGGCGGAACCGGAGCCCGAAGAGGAAGAAGTTGAGGTAGAAGGTGAGGAGGACGCTGAAGAAGAAGATGCCGAGCCAGAAGAGTAGCCTGGATGTTCGGCCGGCATGGCTGTGTAGTGGTTTCGGCAAAAAACCGCCAACGAGTCTGCCGGCCGGTTTATAGATTCCTTCTCCGGCGTTCGGTTTCGCAGCCGATGGTTTTCATGAGTCTTTTGCGTTCAAGCTGAAAATGAACATGAAACAAAGGCGTGAAAACTCCATTGCGATCGCTCGTTCGATTACACTTTGAACCATTGTTGTTTGAAAAACCAGCTGAACATTATTCACCCTTCGGGCGAGTCGCAGTCACCCATTTGCTGCGCTACCAGGAGCTCTCGGTACTCTATGTGCAGCTTCGCCCTTGAGTGCCTTGAAAATCAACGAAAGCGATTCGTGAAATAAGCGGGCACAGGTGATGCCAGAAAAGCGGCTGCAGTTGATTGTGGGACTCGGCAATCCGGGTGAAGCATACCGCCAGACCCGGCACAACGCCGGTTTCATGGTGCTGGAGAAACTGTCTGCAACTTACGACATCGAAACAGGCAGGCGCAAATATCAAACCGTATTCGGACGGGGCCGGATAGAACAGGAAGAAGTCCTGCTGGTGAAACCGCTGGCGTATATGAACAGCAGCGGACCGCCGGTAAGACGCCTGGCCGATTAT
>JAHEIV010000215.1 GCA_024639205.1 Deltaproteobacteria bacterium
TTCCATGCAGGCGTTGATGCTTGCAGAGCGCGTGAATTAAACCGTATTCCGACAGGCGCGACCCTTTGGGGTGATTACGCTTGTTTTCACCCTTTTTTAAAACGGTATTTCCGCTGTTCCCGGGTTATCTGTTCGACCGGCAATGGATGCCGGGGAGACGCCGTGCCCAATTTCAGGATGCATAAACCAGCGCAGCGTTGATGGTTCTGTTTCCTATGTGCTAAAAAACCGACGGATTCGTCAACTGTTTTTCCGCGAAATCGTTCGAAATATAAAAGATTCAAGATGTTGGCTGACCCGGAGCACAAAACCCCCTTGAACTCCACCACCGAAATTCTTATACACGTAGGAGACTTTTCGATTTTTAGAAAGAAAGCGGCCATGTTCAACCCACAGCGCAAATACAAAATTCACTGGGAGATTACCGACCTTTGCAATCTCAGGTGCCCGATGTGCCCGCGCACCGATATCCAAAACCGCTGCCGGCCGGTAAATGAGATCCAGCACACCCAGTTTTTTCTACAGGATGTCAAGGAGTTGCTGCCCGGCGCGTTTTTAAAACAGGTGCAGCGGATCGATTTTTGCGGCAACTTCGGTGATCCTTGTATGGCCAAGGATTTTTACGACATCTGCGAGCTGCTGATGGTCCGTCACAATGTCACCGTCATGGTATCCACCAACGGCTCCATGCGCCGGCCCAAGTGGTGGGCAAGACTCGGCCGGCTTTTTGCCGGCACGAAAAGCTGGCTCGAATTCCACGTGGACGGCCTGGCCGACACCAATCACCTGTATCGCATCGGCGCCAAATGGGACAACATCGAAGCCAACGCCGCGGCTTTTATCGGCGCCGGCGCCAGGGCGGACTGGCACTTCATCGTGTTCAGGCACAATCAACACCAACTGCAGCAGGCGCGCGAGATCGCCCGCCGGATGGGCTTTGGCGTCTTTGTGCCCACCGATACCGGCCGCTTTCCGGACGGTGGGCGGTTTGCGTACATGCATCCGGACGGTGATTGGCGCGCCCTGGAGAAGGCGACGGTCGCTGTCCAGGACGGGCTTGCGGCCACCGAGGCTGCCGACCCAACGGCACCCCGGTCTGTTGAAGCAGCGAATGCAACAGACATCATCGTGTGCAAATCGGCCGATAAAAACCGGTTTTTCATCGATGCCGCCGGCTACGTAGCGCCCTGCTGCTGGATTTCCAATCGCGACCCGAAGCGACCCGGGGACATGCTCCGGGCGGTGGCCGCCGTTGGAAAGGACCCCGAGCGGTTCAACCTGCGCAGCCGGCCCATCGAAGAAATCCTGGGCGACGAGCTCTTTTTAAAAGGGTTTCCCGATCTGTGGGAAGCCGACGAGCTGGTCACCTGCCGCAAAAAATGCGGGCGGCGCCACCGGAATGTCAAAATCAAATTAAAGCTGTAATGACGGTCAGTCGTCGAGTTTTTCACCCGGTGCGAAAATCCGGAAAAACTGGCGCATGATGAAACGGACCGTGAGCTTGTTGACGTGATAGTTTTCCCTTCCGTCCGCCAGCCAGCTTTGGCCCGTAATCGGCATGTAGATGGTGGCCATCTCGAAAGAGGGGAAATAAAAGACGTTGTCATGCCGGGCCGCGAACTCGTCGGCCGCCGCCCGCAAGGTCGATTTGGAATTGCAGCTGGCGCTGATCACGTCGAGGTCATCGCGAAACGTTGCCCACAGGTGCACCGGGGAAACGGTGACGATGATCCGGCAATTCGGGTTTGCGCGGGCCATGATGGCGTGCATTCGCTCCAGGTTCTGCAGGTTCTCTTCGTAGCGGCTGACCCGGAACCGGTAGCGGGTCATGTCGCCGCCTTCCTTTACGTATGGGCCCGACGGCAGACAGATGACCGAACCGTCCCGGCTGTCCTCCCAGATCTCCGTCAATCCCAGGGTGATGATCAGCACTTCGGCTTTTTCAAGGGCCCGACGGGAATACGCCCGGTGCCGCTTGAAATCGGCCTCGGCCTGATCCACCGAGTCGTAAAGGATGATTCTGCGGTAGGGATCCTGCACCTCACCGCTTTGGGGGGCGATCCACCAGCGCAGATCGGGCGACCACTGCCCGAAGGTGTATTCGAAGATCTGGCGCATGGAAAACGTATTGTAGGAACGCTCCCATGCGGCACTGGCGTGGACGGCGGCCGGGTGGTGCGCCTCTTCGGTGATGTAGTTGAACTTAAAATAGAGCAGTTTGCGCCGGATCTCGCGTGCGAAACAGCTGCCCATGGAAGCGATCGGCGTGTTGCGGGTGATGGTCAGACCGGTAATTTTCGGGAAACGATAGGTGCCGTCTGCCGGCGGGTTGTCAAAAGACCCCGGCCAGACCTGCCAGTTTTCAAACCGGTGAATCGGGTGGACGTCCGAGCGGGCCATGGATTGCTCTCCGTTTGATTTTTAATGGCAAATATTATGCGCGCTAAACCTGCCGGAAATATAGCACACGATCGAATCGGTCGAAACAGGTTTTGAAACACGGTCACAATCGATTGAACCCGCAGATATCGGCAAAAAGAATCTATGACAGCTGTGGATTGTGTCGACGGCAAAAAAAACGGCAACCGGAAAAGGTGATGCGCAAATGTGTGGTTGCCATGACAAAAGCCTGGCACCGGAAAGCTGTCGGACGGCTCAGCGCTGACAGAACCGGGGCCTGATATATTTTGGACCGGTCTTTCGGCCCGCAAAATCGGGGCGCGTGGGAGAGCCGCGACCGCAGCAACCAACTGAATTTGTATGTAAAAAAAATCACGGCTTGGACTCGAATCCCAACGGATATCACGGTCTCTGCTTCCGAGGACAGCAGCGCGCGGTTTCGATTTGACTAACGACCGGTGTTGGTATAAGGATGCACTTGTCGCAATCCGATTGTTCTGGTAGACTGCCCACTTTAGAAAAATCGGACGCGTGCAGATGAAATTGACTTGCGGCATTCGACAACCGGCCACAGCGCCGGTTGCGAGGACCGCCTGTGGTCGGTGGAGCGCAACCGTCTAAGCGAATCACACACAGGTTTACCCGCAGGTTCGGCTTACCATGCGAGCCGGATCCGGCAGGAAAGCCGCTATCAGCGAACGAGTATGCCCCGCACACATACATTCAACATCCTGATGTATTCCCACGACACCTATGGCCTGGGCCATATCCGTCGGACCATGGCCATCGCTTCCCAGTTGCGGGGACCCAACGTCAACATCCTGATTTTGACGGGTTCGCCCATTGCCGGGCGCTTTGTCTTCCCGGAACAGATCGATTTCGTGCGCATCCCGGGAATGATCAAAAAGACCAACGAAGAATACCTGCCGCAGTCGATTAAAATCAACGCCACCCACGCTCTGGAAATCCGTAAAAACATCATCACGGCCACGGCAAAGACGTTTCAGCCCGACATGTTCATCGTGGACAAGGAGCCCCTCGGGCTGAAAAAGGAGATTCTGCCGACCCTGCAGTGGTTTCGGCGCTGCCGGCCGGATACCCGTACGGTCCTGGGTTTGCGTGATATCATGGACGACAGGGAAACGACGCGCAGCGACTGGCGGAAAAAGGGCGTATACGATCTGCTGGATAACCTGTACAACGAGATCTGGGTATACGGAAACCGGGATTTGTACGATCCGGTCGAAGAATATGCCATTCCCGAATCGGTCAGCAGCAAAATGATATTCACCGGTTACCTTTCGCGCAGGGTTCCATCCGTCAGCGCAGTTCAGAAAACACGGAAGGAACAAGGAATTCTAGACGGGGAGAAACTGGTGGTCGTCACCACCGGCGGCGGCGGTGACGGGTATGAGGTCATGGATGCATACCTGGGGATGCTGGAGAACCTGCCGCGGCCGCTGCCGTTGAAAAACGTGTTAATCACCGGCCCGTTCATGCCGAAAAGCGCACGCAAGAAAATTTTCAAGCGGGCCAAGAAGCTGAAGGTGCGCACCTTTCACTTTTACCGCAACATGGAAAAACTGCTGGCGGCGGCAGACGTCGTGGTGAGCATGGGGGGTTACAACACCATCTGTGAACTGCTGTCTTTTGGAACGGCTTCGGTCATCGTACCGCGGGAAACACCGCGAAAGGAACAGCTGATTCGCGCGGAAATTCTGCACCGCCAGGGACTGATCGATTATATTCCCTTCAGCCAGTGTACTTCCCGGCAGATGGAGGAGAAAATCTTTCCATTGCTGGAGAATCCGGCTCCTTACCGGCAAGCCATTTCCGAATTTCCCTTGAACGGCATCGCCACCCTCCGTGAACGCCTTTCCGCCCTGCGCAGCGGCGAATTTACCCGTGTTTGCGAGCCGATCCTGCTGGCGCAGCGAGTGTAAGTTCATCCTTTCCCGCCGATACTCCCTATTGAATGCCACAATGGTATTGCACATTTTTTTGCCGGGCGATATCAAGATGGGTCGAGCGAAAGCGCCGCCATCGATAGTTCCGCTCGATAAAAACGGAAATTCAGGGACAAACGCCATCTCTATCCGGGCCTAACCCGCGGATCTTGTGCAACCGCGGGGCAACCGGGCAAGCGCGATGATGAAATTGGACACCCAGCAACAAAACCCGACCACAGCAGTCGCTCCGACTCTGGGGATGATACTCAAGGGCTATCCGCGGATTTCGGAATCTTTTATTTCCAACGAGCTGCTGCTTTTAGAACAGCTGGGGTTTGTGATTCATATTTTCTCCATGCGAAAACCGAGGGACAATTTTACTCACGCCAGCGTAAATAAAATCCGCGCCCGGGTTGATTACCTTCCGGAGACCCTGCTGCTTCCCCTGCCGCGGTTTTTATACCACAACGTTTTGCTGGCACTGAACAGACCGGCTGTGTTTTTCCGGACCATGAAAACCGCCCTGCGAAGGTTTCTGCGGACGCGCAAGCCGGCTACCTTCAAACATTTTCTGCAGGCCGGATATCTCGTGCGGCGCTTTTTGCCCGGCAGCGGCGTGATTCATTTTCACGCTCATTTTGCGCATTCCCCCGCATCGGTGGCGATGTTCGCCGCTCAGCTGAGCGGCCTCGATTTCAGCTTTACTGCGCACGCCAAAGACATCTATACTTCCGATCCGCAGCAGCTTGCCGAAAAGCTGTCCCTGACGAAATTTGTCGTCACCTGCACCGAGTATAACCGGCGGCACCTCGTAACCCTTGCAGATGGACACTTTGCACCGATCGCTCCGATTGAGCGCGTTTACCATGGAATCGACATCGCACTCTTTGCCCGCAATGAGCCAGCCACCGACCCCGGATCCAAACACCAGATCCTGACCGTCGCCCGCCTGACGGCCAAAAAAGGGCTGCCCACCGTGCTTCAGGCTGTCGATCTGCTCAGAAAAAGGGGTCTTGCCATACAACACACCCTGATCGGGGACGGAGAAGATCGCCGCAAGATCCTTGCTTTCATCCGCCGGCTCGGGCTGGAGGATACCACCCGCTGGCTCGGCACCCTGCCGCACGAGGTGGTGCTGCAGCACTACCGTCAGGCAGCCGTGTTTGTGCTGGGATGCGAGGTGGCCGCCAACGGCGACCGGGACGGCATCCCAAATGTTTTGCTGGAGAGCATGGCCATGGGTGTTCCGGTGGTTGCCACCCGGATTTCTGCGATTCCGGAGCTGGTGGAGCACGAACGCACCGGCCTGTTGGTACCCCCACAGGATCCCA
>JAHEIV010000216.1 GCA_024639205.1 Deltaproteobacteria bacterium
CGGTTCACAGTGCGGTGTGCCTGATCGTTTGCCTGCTGCAGGTAGCGGCATTGTATGTACTGCTGAGAAGCCCGTTTCTGGCGGCCGTGCAGGTTTTTATCTACGTGGGTGCGGTGATGGTGCTGTTTCTTTTCGCGGTCATGATGCTCGACATCGGAAAAGAGCGTTTGAAGCGGCATGTTCATGGGCAGCGGTTTATTGCGTTGCCCGCGGTGATTCTGCTACTGGCAGCCGGTGCACTACTGGTGATCAGGGGCAGGCTCAGTGCCCCGCTCGGTGAATATACCGAAAAGGCTCTGGCCGCGAACACCGAAGTGCTGGGCAAACTCCTTTACACCCGGTACATCTTTCCGTTCGAGGTGGTATCGGTATTGCTGCTGGCGGCGCTGATCGGTGCTGTCGTGCTGGTGATGAAAGGCAGGGAGAAAACTCGCGGATGACGGTCACACTCAATCATTATCTGCTGCTGAGCATGGTCCTGTTTTCCATCGGGGTGATGGGGGTGCTGCTGCGCCGCAACATCATCATCGTGCTCATGTCCCTGGAGCTGATATTCAACGCGGCCAACCTCAGCCTGGCCGCCTTTTCCTATTACCTGCAATCGATCAACGGCATGGTATTCGTGGTGTTCAGCATTACGGTCGCTGCAGCCGAGGTCGCGGTGGGACTGGCGATTCTGGTGGCCGTGTTCCGGTTCCGAAAAACGGTTTACATCGATGAACTAAACCAGATGCGAGGATAAGCGCCCGCTATGTTCGATATCATTTGGCTGATTCCTCTTTTTCCGCTGACCGGAGCCGTCGCAAACGCTCTGGCCGGAGCCCGTATCGGTCGCAAGGCCATCGGCTGGATCGGTTGCAGTGCGGTCGCACTGGCGTTTTTGGTCGCGACCGTCCTGTTTTTCCGGTTGACGGGTCTGCCCCCCGACCAGCGTTCGGCGACCGTCACGATGTTCGGCTGGATTGCCAGCGGCGGTTTTCAGATCGATGCTGTTTTTCTGGCCGATCCCCTGTCGATTCTCATGGCGCTGGTGGTTTCCGGTGTCGGGTTTTTGATCCATGTCTACTCCGTTGGTTACATGCATGATGACAGGGGGTTTGGCCGCTATTTCAGCTTTTTGAATTTATTCGTGTTTTTCATGCTGGTGCTGGTGCTCAGCGGCGATTTCCTGGTGATGTTTTTCGGCTGGGAGGGCGTCGGGCTCTGCTCCTATTTGTTGATTGGGTTCTGGTATGAGAAAAAGTCGGCCTCCGACGCCGGCAAGAAAGCCTTCATCGTCAACCGGGTAGGCGACTTTGGGTTCATTATCGGCATTTTGTTGCTGTTCTGGAGCGTTGCCGGACAGGGAGTTCAATCCCTGCGGTTCGACGCGGTGTTCGATGCCGCCCGCCATCTTCCGCCCCACACGCTTACCCTGGTCACCGCCTTGCTTTTTGCCGGTGCCATTGGAAAATCGGCCCAGTTCCCCCTGCATGTTTGGTTGCCGGATGCGATGGAAGGCCCGACACCGGTCAGCGCACTGATTCATGCCGCCACGATGGTGACCGCCGGTGTCTACATGGTGGCCAGAAACAGCGTGTTGTTCACCCTGGCGCCGGTCACCGGGGAGGTTGTGGCCGGGCTGGGAATCTTTACGGCCCTGTTTGCGGCGACCATCGGGCTCGTGCAAAACGACATAAAAAAGGTGCTGGCCTATTCCACGGTCAGCCAGCTCGGCTATATGTTTGCCGCCGTGGGGGTGGGTGCGTTTTCGGCCGGAATTTTTCACCTGATGACCCATGCATTTTTCAAGGGACTGCTTTTTCTGGGAGCCGGCAGCGTCATCCACGCCATGTCGGGCGAGCAGGACATGCAGCGGATGGGCGGACTGTATCGCCCGCTGAAAGCCACCGCCATCACTTTTATCATTGGAGCCGTGGCCATCGCCGGGATTCCGCCATTGAGCGGATTTTGGTCCAAGGACGAGATCCTCTACGAGGTTTTCAGAAGGGGGCATCCGGTGCTTTGGGCCGCAGGGTTGCTGACCGCTGCGATGACCGCCTTTTACATATTCCGGCAGGTCTTTCTGATTTTCAGCGGCCCCAGCAGGGCCGACGAACACACCCGGTCACACATTCATGAATCCCCCCGGGTGATGACCGTGCCGCTGATCGTGCTGGCCGCATCGGCGGCGATCGCCGGAGTCTTCGGATTTCCGTTTTTCAAGGGCGGCTCCCCGCTGCATCACTTCTTGAGCCCGGTGTTTGCCGGCGGTGTTCACCACGCGGGTGCCGTCGCGGAAGAGGCTGCCGCAGGTCACGGCGCCACCGCCTTTATTTTGATGGGCGTGTCGGTCGTTGCTGCGGTAACGGGGATTTTGCTGGCGGCTTTTCTTTATGCCGAACCCTTCCGGCGCCGGGCACCATCCGGGTTGCATCCGGAAGTGCTGGCAAAGCGATTCACGCGGCTGCACAATTTACTGCTGAACAAGTACTACGTGGATGAGATCTACGGCAAGCTGATCGTCGATCCGCTCACACGCGCCGCCCGAACCTGCCTGTCGTTCGATTTGAGCGTGATCGACGGTCTGGTGAACGGGACCGGATGGCTGACGCGCTTGACGGCCTGGTTTTCACACCAGTTCGACATTTACATCGTAGACGGGTTGGTCAATTCGCTGGCCACCCTGGTCCGCTACAGCAGCGGTGTCTGGAGGGGACTGCAGACCGGATATCTGCAAAATTATGCCTTGATTTTTGTCGTCGGCGTACTGTTGATGATCGCCGGCGTGTTGGTGGTCATCTGAATGCAAAGAAATTTATGGGAATGATGGGTAGATGACAGCAGGCAATTTCCATATACCGATTCTGACCCTTTTGATCTTCACACCGCTGGCCGGTGCAGTGATCGTCGCCTTGCTGCCCTCCGGCGGGAACCGCCGGCCTCGGGCCGTTGCCCTGGCAGTTGCGGTGTGTAATTTTCTGCTCAGCCTGGCGCTTCCCTGGGGTTTCGACGCGACTACCCACCGGATGCAGTTCGTCGAAAGACTGCCCTGGATACCTGAAATCGGCGCCAATTACCTTGTCGGGGTGGACGGCATGAGCCTGCTGCTGATTCTGCTGACGACCCTTATCACCGTCATCGGTGTGCTGTGTTCCTGGTCGGCTGTGCAGGATCGGGTCAAGGCTTACATGGCCTGCATCCTGATCATGGAAGCCGGCATGATCGGCGTCTTCGTCTCTTTGGATCTGGTCCTGTTTTTTCTGTTCTGGGAGATCGGTCTGGTACCGATGTACTTTATCATCGGCATCTGGGGCGGTGAACGCAAACTTTACGCCACTCTCAAGTTCTTCCTCTACACGGTCTTTGGCAGCGTCTTCATGTTGGTGGGTATCCTGGCTCTATACTATGCGCATGGCAGTCTGACCGGGCAGTACACCTTCGATCTGCTCAAACTGGTTGAAGTCAATTATCCCTTTGGGCTGCAGTGTTGGGTGTTTCTGGCTTTTTTTCTTGGCTTTGCCATCAAAGTGCCGATGTTTCCCTTTCACACCTGGCTTCCGGACGCCCACGTCGAAGCGCCCACAGCCGGCAGCGTGATCCTTGCCGGAGTTCTGTTGAAAATGGGCACTTACGCCTTTCTGAGATTCAATCTTCCGCTGCTTCCCAGCGCCAGCATCGCTTTCATACCGTACATCCTGATCCTGGCGGTGATCGGTATCATTTACGGGGCACTGCTGGCATTGGCTCAAAAGGATTTAAAGAAACTGGTTGCCTATTCAAGCGTGAGCCACCTGGGTTTCGTGATGGCGGGAATATTTGCCGTCAACCAGCAGGGCATCGATGGCGGGATCCTGCAGATGGTCAACCACGGTCTGGCCACCGGCGCTCTTTTTCTGCTGGTGGGAATCATTTACGAACGCCGGCATACCCGCCTGATGGACGACTTCGGCGGGCTAGCTTCGGTTATGCCTCTTTTTGCCGTTTTCATGACAATCATTGTCTTTTCCTCCATCGGCCTTCCCGGCACCAACGGATTTGTCGGCGAGCTGCTGATCCTTGTCGGTGTCTACAAAGCCAGTGTGCCGACGGCCGTGTTGGCGGCCACCGGTATCATCCTCGGTGCGGTTTACATGCTCCGGATGGTGCAGCGTGTCATCCTGGGTCGTGTGCGGCATCCCGAAAACGAAACCCTCAAGGATCTTAATTACCGTGAATTTCTGACCCTGGTGCCCATTGTTGTTCTGATCATCTGGATCGGTGTTTATCCCAAACCCTTTTTGCGATTGACATCGACCGGCACCGCCCACCTGGTGGAGACGGTGCAAAGCAAGCACGCGCAGCTGATGGCTGAACGGCAGCACACCGCCGGTTACCAGCCGGTCTCTGCCGTCTTTTCAGATCCGCGCGGTACGAATGCGACCGACTCCGCAAGGCCGCATTCCGTTCGAATCGGATCTGCCCGGATCATCCGAGAGGAGCTGTAGATGACTGCCACCGATATCCCTGCCGCCTTTCCGATCCTGTCGCTGCTCGTCTTTCTCCCGGCAGCAGGGGCGGTCTTTATCGTGCTGGTCTTGAAAAAAGAATGGCAAGACGGCATCCGGTGGTCGGCCCTTGCCGTGTCGCTGGCGACGTTTTTCCTCTCGGTTTATCTCGTGTCAGCGTTCGATACGAGCACCGCCGCTTTACAGTGGGTGGAAAAGACCGCCTGGATCGAGCGCTTCGGCATTCACTACTTCCTGGGTGTGGACGGGATCAGCCTGCTGCTGGTGGTCCTGACGACTTTGATGACCGTCATCTGCGTGCTGGCTTCATGGACCGAGATCCAGACCAAGTTGAAGGCCTACATGGCACTGTTTTTGTTTTCGGAAACCGCCGTGCTGGGCGTTTTTTTGTCCATGGACCTTTTCCTGTTCTACATTTTCTGGGAAGTGGTTTTGATCCCGATGGTGTTTATCATCGGCATCTGGGGCGGCAGGCGAAAACTCTACTCTTCGATCAAGTTTTTCCTGTTCACCTTCACCGGAAGCCTGTTTATGCTGCTGGGGATCCTGACCCTCTACTTTTTTCAAGGACGCATGACGGGTCAGTATACCTTCGATGCCACCCTGCTCTTTCAGAATCCGGTTCCCCCGCTGATCCAGAATTGGGTTTTTGTGGCCCTGTTTCTGGGCTTTGCCGTTAAAGTGCCCATGTTTCCATTGCATACCTGGTTGCCGGATGCCCACACGGAGGCGCCCACGGCGGGCAGCATCCTGCTGGCGGCCGTGCTTCTCAAGCTGGGGACTTACGGATTTATACGGTTCAGCCTGCCCCTGCTGCCGAATGCCAGCAGTTTCTTTGCACCCCTGATGATCGCCCTTTCCCTGGTGGCAATCCTTTACGGGGCCTATGTTACCCTGGCCCAGAAGGACATCAAAAAACTAATTGCCTATTCCAGCGTCAGCCACATGGGATTTGTAATGTTGGGGATCTTTGTGCTCAACCTCGAAGGTCTCAAGGGTGGGCTGCTGCAGATGATCAACCACGGTATCAGCACCGGTGCCCTGTTTTTGCTGGTGGGCATGATTTACGAGCGAACCCACCGGCGGCAGATCGAGGATTTCAGCGGACTTTTCAAGGCCTTACCGGTGTACGGCCTGTGCTTTTTCATCGTGCTGCTCTCCTCGATGGGAATGCCGACAACCAAT
>JAHEIV010000217.1 GCA_024639205.1 Deltaproteobacteria bacterium
CTTACAAATGTTGATGAAAACTGCAGGATGTCCTGCCTATTTCACGGGTCGCATTCGTTCATTTGCAAGGCACTCAAGGGCGCAGCTGTACCCCGAGTACCGCAAGCCCTTGATAACGCTACGAATGGGCGAATGCGGCTTGCCCAGGAGGGTGAACAATTTTCAGCCGGTCTTTCATACCGAAAACGTACAAGGTCCTATTGATGGAGCTTTTCGGCAAAAGCATTTACCCTTTTGACATTATCTGTATTTTTCAGCTTCGTTGAAAATTGTTCATGAAATATGCAGGTTAGCGTTCGATGACCATGGCCATGCCCATACCGCCGCCGATGCACATGCTGATCAGACCGGATGCATACTCTTTGCGCCGCATCTGGTGCATGGCGGTAACGACCTGCCGGGCGCCGGTGCATCCGATCGGATGTCCCAGCGAAATACCGCTGCCCAGTTCGTTGGCACGCTCGGTTTCAATGCCCAGCTCCCGCATGCAGCCAATCGCCTGGGACGCAAAGGCCTCGTTGAGCTCGATCAAATCGATATCTTCGATCTTCCGTTCGGCTGCTTTGAGCACTTTGCGAATAGCCGGCACCGGACCCAAACCCATATATGCTGGATCGACGCCACCGGAAGCAAAGGCCTTTATCCTGACGATCGGTTCGAGGTTGAGCTTGCGCGCCTGATCGGCGCTCATCATCAAAACCGCCGCGGCGGCATCATTGATCCCCGAAGCATTGCCGGCAGTTACCGTGCCATCGGGTTTGAAGGCCGGCCGGAGGTTGCCCATTTTTTCCAAATCGGTGTCCATGGGGCGCTCATCCACCGCGAAAACCGATTCCCCCTTACGCGTTTTCACCGTCAGCGGCAATATTTCCTCTTCAAACAGACCTTCCGCAATGGCGGCCCGCGCCCGACGATGACTTAACACGCCCAGTTCGTCCTGTTCCTTCCGGCCGATGCCGTACAGGGCAGCGATGTTCTCGGCGGTGATGCCCATGTGATAGCCGTAAAAAATCTCGTACAGGCCGTCGAACACCATCAGATCGACCACTTCTCCGGCGCCGGACAACTCCATCCGATGTCCCCAGCGGGCTTTTGGAAGCGCCATCGGAACCTGGCTCATATTTTCCTGGCCACCGGCAATCACCACTTCAACCTGGCCGGTCATCACGGCCGACGCTCCGATCGCAATGGCCTTCAGACCGGACCCGCAAACCTTGTTGACGGTCACCGCCGGTGTCTCTTTGGAGATACCGGCGCGGATCACAGCCTGACGCGCCGGATTTTGGCCCTGACCGGCCTGCAGCACCTGGCCCATGATCACTTCATCCACGGTGATCGGTGTCGCCGAGGCTTCCCAATCGTCACGTTTTTTCTCCAATTCGATCAAACCGGCACCCTTGAGTTTGTCCGGAGCCATTTCTTCCATCCGGGCACCGGCCTCGGGTCTGAGACCGGCACGTTTGAGAGTGGCTTTCATCACGGCTGCTCCCAGATCCACAGCCGAAACCGACTGCAAGCTTCCGCCAAAATTACCGATCGCCGTTCTCACTCCGCTGACAATGACCGCTTCTCTCATCTCGACATGCCCTCCTGTTGATTTCCAAACAGTTGCTGATTACCATTATTTCCACGAAACCTTTTATTGGATTTGTCACGGTTTCCTATCGGACAGATCCGATCGCAAATGAATTTATGCCTAACACACCGGCAATTTGCCAGTCAATGAGGTCCGCATGTGCCTGATCCTGTTTGCCCATGACATCCATCCGCGGTACCGGTTGCTGCTGGCAGCGAACCGGGACGAATTCTATGAGCGACCGGCGCTTCCATTGGGCACCTGGGATGATCGCCCCGAAATACTCGCCGGCCGCGACCTGAGAGGAGGCGGCACCTGGCTCGGCCTCACACGCAGCGGCCGCATGGCGGCCGTGACCAACTTCCGCAATCCGCAGAGCGTTCTATCGACAGCCCCCTCGCGCGGTTTTCTCGTTCTTGATTTTCTAACCGGTGCGGAGCCGGCCGAGCGCTATCTGTCGCGGATCGCTTCCGCAGCAGAGCGTTACAATGGATTCAACCTGATCGTTGGGGACTTCTCCGGCTTGTGGTATCTCTCCAGTACAACCGCGAAGGTTCGCCGGGTCAAGCCGGGAATATACGGCCTGAGCAACCACCTGCTCGATACGGATTGGCCGAAAGTCAACAAGGGCAAGGCCGCTTTGCAGCGGCTGATGGAAGACAAAAATGCAGCCCGCATCGAACCGATGTTGGAACTGCTGGCCGATAGAACCCCTGCAGCGGATGATGCGCTGCCCGACACGGGCGTCGGACTGCAGTGGGAACGGATACTCTCGCCGATCTTCATCGCCAGTGAAACGTACGGCACCCGTTCTTCCTCTGTGATACGGGTCTCCCGCGGCGGAGAGGTCACCTTTGTCGAGCGCTCTTTCCAGTGCGAGTCGGGCGAGATTGGCGGCAGCCAGGATCGACGCTTTGATTTCTCTTTGTAAGGCGTTGATTTGGATTCACGTTGCTACGCTTTTACCTGCTTTTCTCGATCAAAACCGGCTGCGGCATCTGCTCACGGCGCCGGCGGACAGAGAGTTATCGTTTCGGCTCTTTTTCCTTACGGGTTTGCGTCAACCGCCTCCAGTATTCCAGTCGCTCTTTGATGGTTTTTTCGTATCCCCGTTCGACAGGCTGATAATAGGTTCGCCCCTTTAGTTTGTCCGGCAGGTACTGCTGGGACGCGACGGCATCCGCGTAGTTGTGGGCGTATCGATACCCACGACCGTATCCGAGTTTTTTCATCAAACCCGTCGGGGCGTTGCGGATGTGCAGTGGGACCGGCAGCGCCCCGGTCTGTTGAATCTCGGCACGGACCCGGCCATATGCCGTGTATAGGCTGTTGCTTTTCGGTGCGGTGGCAAGATAAACGGCGGCCTGGGCCAATGCCAGCTCCCCTTCGGGTGCCCCGACGAACCGAAATGCTTCCATGGCGTTGAGTGCAACCTCCAAGGCGCGGGGGTCCGCGTTTCCGACATCCTCTGAGGCAAATCGCACCATCCGTCGGGCAATGTAAAGCGGATCTTCACCGGCAGCCAGCATGCGGGCCAACCAGTAAAGCGATGCGTCCGGATCGCTGCCACGCAGGCTTTTGTGCAACGCTGATATCAGGTTGTAATGCTCTTCTCCGGACTTATCGTAGAGCAATGCCTTTTGCTCTAAAGCGCTCTCGACTTTCTCCAGCGTAACGACCACCTGCAGCGGCGCTGCGCCATCCGCTTTTTCCGGGGTGCTGTATGCAGCGGCAATTTCCAGATTGTTGAGGGCAACCCGGGCATCCCCATCGGCGATCCGAACCAGGAAATCACCGGCATCCGTCGCCAGGGATATGTGCGCAGACCCGAGACCCCGCTCGCTGTCGGCAATCGCGCCGGCTATGATGGCGTGGATGTCATCGTCTTCGAGCCGGTTCAGGGTGACCACCCGACACCGGGACAGCAGTGGGGCGATGACCTCAAAGGAGGGATTTTCGGTGGTAGCGCCGATCAGTGTGATCAAACCGCTTTCAACATGATGTAAAAACGCGTCCTGCTGGGATTTGTTGAAGCGGTGTATCTCATCTACGAACAGGATCGTTCTTTTTCGATTTATTTTCAACTGGTTGCGGGCTGTTTCGATGACCGCCCGGATGTCGCGAACCCCTGACAAAACCGCTGAAAAATGCGCAAAATGAGACCGGGTTTCCCGGGCAACCATTCGCGCCAGTGTCGTCTTGCCGCAGCCCGGAGGACCCCACAGGATCATGGAAAAGATTCGATCGTCCTCGATGGCCCGGCGGATCAATCTCCCCTCGCCGACCAGGTGCTGCTGGCCGACAAACTCCGACAGGTTTCTCGGGCGCATTCTTTCGGCCAGGGGTTTGGCGGATTGCATCGATTGCTCGGCTTGGTACTCGAAAAGGTCCATACTGCCTACTTTTTGCGCTTCGACCGAAATCCTTTTCTCTTTCGTCCCTCCCGCTGGCGCATATACAATCGAATCGGTGTCTTGTCCAGACCGGTTTCTTCTCGCAGGCGGTTTACCAGATAGCGATGGTAGGAAAAGTGCACCGCTTTGGGGTAGTTGGTAAAACAGACAAAGGTGGGTGGTTTTGTTTTTGCCTGGGTAGCGTAATAAAACTTGATGCGACGCCCGCGATGCAGGGCCGGCACATTTAGCGCCACCGCGCTTTCAATGATCCGGTTGAGACGACCGGTGCCGATGCGCCGGCAATACTGGGAGTAAACATCATCGGCGTTTTTAAAGATCTTCATTACGCGCTGGCCGGTCAGCGCGGAAACCGTCAACGCGGGCGCGAAACTCAAGAATTTCGCTTTCAGCCGAAGCTCTTGCATGTATTTTTTTTCCGTCCGAGAATCTTTGCTGATTATGTCCCACTTATTCAGCAGAAAGATGCAGCCGCATCCACGGTCGAAAGCGTAACCGGCAATGGTGATATCCTGATCGGTGATGCCCTCGTGCGCATCGATGACGATCAGTGCCACATCACATCGACTCAGGCTTTTCAGCGCCCGCATGACGGAAAACTTTTCCAGTTTTCGCGATACCCTGCCTTTGCGCCGTATTCCGGCCGTATCGATCATCAAATAGCTGCTGGAGTCGACACGACAGACCGTGTCGATGGCATCCCGGGTCGTGCCGGGCACATCGCTGACCAACAGGCGTTCCTGTCCCAGGATCCGGTTAATCAGGGACGACTTTCCCACGTTGGGTCGGCCCACCACCGCCAGGCGAATCATCTCTGCTTTTTCCGCTGCCCCGGTTGGCCCGGCCGCTTGCGGGAAGGTCCGCAGGAGATCGTCCAGCAGGTCGGAAACGCCGTACCGGTGAGCCGAGGAAATCGGGTAGATCCGGCTGAGGCCAAGGGAGTAAAAATCGGCTATCAGCGTTTCTTGTTGCTCGTTGTCGACTTTGTTGACCGCAAAGAAAACCGGTTTGTCGATCGTGCGTAAATCGGCGAGGATCTCGTGATCAAAGGGTGAAACCCCCATTTTGGCGTCCATCAGGAACAGGACGACATCCGCCTCTTCGATGACCTGGTTTACCTGAGATTGAATCGGTAAAGCAAAATCATCTGCACCCAGGAGTCCGCCCGTATCGACCACAATGAAATCGGTCTCGTCCCAGGTACCCTCTCCGTAATGGCGATCCCGGGTAACACCCGGGATATTGTCCACCAGCGCGTCTTTGGATCGGGTCAGCAGGTTGAACAGGGTCGATTTGCCCACGTTGGGTCGACCGACTATGGCAACGATTGGTTTCATATACCCATAGAAATAGAACAAAAATTCCCAGCAAAGATGCGTTGAGATTTTCTGCGTCATTTATCGGGAGCCGGGAGTCATCCGGAACACGATGGTGGTGACCTCAACCGATACAACAGCGATGATTTTGGTTCAAGTCCTGTATCGATGTGGTTTGCCAATTCCAGGTTACGCTCGAAAGCAGACGCAAGCCGACGGATGTGCAGAGCAACCAAGGGAGTATGGTAGCAACGGAAGGAGGCTTGCAGCGCAAAAATCGAGCAGCAGGTGGCGCTGGTATGTCACATCTAGTGGAGGATCTGGCTTAAAAATAGCTTCGTCCGATCGTGCTGGGGATTGTCGAA
>JAHEIV010000218.1 GCA_024639205.1 Deltaproteobacteria bacterium
TCGTCCGATGAGCCGCTTCCCTCCAGCGGCCGGAAGGTGCGCCCGTTCAGCGAGATCTCCACGCCGCCGATCAGGTCGAATCCTTCCCTGGATCTGAGGATGTCGGCAACTTCCACCAGCCTTTGCTCCACCGGGCGCCAGAACAGCCGGATTTCGTTTCGGGCTTCGTCAACACCTTGATCCAGGGCCGTGAGGTACGACAGCGGATAGCGGGTGAACTGGGTTCCGAATTCTTTCACCTGGAAAGCGACACGCAGGGCAAAGAAGTCGTTGTCGAATGAATAGCGAAGTCCGGCGTCGAACTTGTAATCGCCGGTTACATCCCGGCTTCGGGTGGCAAGGCCGATCTGTAAATCCGTGACGGCGGCAAAAAAGTCCGGTCGGATGTAGTTCGGCCACAGGCTTTTAAAGGGTGTGTACGGCCTGGTCTCCAGCGGCTCGGGTGTTTCACCCGCCGTCGTTTGGGCCGCAGCCGGCAGCGCCAGCGGCGCGAAACCGACCCGATCGATCTTGTAGTTTTTCAGCTTCCATCCGGTGGGCGTCAGATCCAGGTACTTGCCCTGCCGGGGCATGATCGCCGCTGTAGCGGATGGCGAAATCTGCTCACCGCCGGCGGCATGGATCTGAAACCGCCCCGACTCGTTGGAGGCATAGACCAGCGATTCTCCCTCCCACCAGGGATCCATTTGCAACGAAGGCGCCGTCGTCAGACGGTACCACCGGTTGTCGTACACCCAGATGTCCCAGTTTCCGCCGAGGTTGCCGGCCACCGCGATGCGACCTTTTTCGTCGCGCACCGGCCCGGACAGCTGAATGACTCCCGGTGGGGCTTCGATGAGGGTCGCCGGGTGTTTCTTTTGCTGATCGGCCAGCCGAAATCCACCCCGGCCGTCGTTGGCAAAGATGATCAGCAAGGGATGCCGGCCCCTGCGGGTAACGGCAACCTGTCCGGGACCCGGGTCCCACACATGCCGGAGTCGCTCGAAGGTGGTGGCGCCGGTCGTATACCGGTAGATTCTGGAAATGTCGTTGTATTCGGAGAGCCAGATCGTTCCGCCGGGCTCGACGTAGCCGTAACGCCCGCGGCTGCGAACCTGAAGCTTTCCGGGAAATACACCGGATCGGTTCCAGTAGACAAACGGCTCGCCCCAGTATCCGGTGATCAGAAGCCCCGGAGGGGCTTGGACCTCCCGGGCATTGGCCTGCTGGAATTCCCGCCAGAGTCCGGCCCCGGTTTTGCCGAACACCTCCAGGGCCTTCAGGTCGATTTCGATCGGGATGATGCCCCGGCCGTGCACCTGCAAAAAGTCGAGAATTTTGTCCCAGCCGTATTCCCGGTCGAGCCACTGGAAAAAGGGCCGGCCGAAAATCCGGTAGGCATAGTACCCGGGCCATATCTGGGGGTGGTGACTGATCAGCTCCAGGTCGGGGGGTGGGGTTGCCTCAAAGACGGCCTTTTCGAAGGGTCCCAGGATTTTCGTTTGACGATACTGTGCGTAGAGAAAACTGCAGATGCCGTCTTCCACCCACGGCGGCAGGATCACGTTGGGCGAAATGACCGCACCGAACCCCCGATACAGAAAGCCCGGCACGCCGCCGCGAATCCCGTAGATACCTTGCAGACAAAGCCCTTTGAAGAGATAGTAGTGCCAGGGATTCGCTTCCGTGTAGCCGTCCTCTAACACTCCCGGTGCCCGCAGGGGAATCCGGATTTCCAGATGCGGGATTACGTGCACCCCTACATCGGGTTCGTCGCGCCGGTCATCCAAAACAATGTGCAACGGGGTCGGCACCGGCAACCCGCGCGCCTTCAAAAAGGAGCGGATTTCCGGCAGTCCGTTCAACAGGTCGGTGCCAAGGGCCTGCTCGGTATCGGGAAAATAGAGAAAGATTCCCTCTTTTTCCACAAATACGGGGGCTGCCGCTGCGGCGGGCAGCACCCATCCGGCCAGCAGAAGGATCAAAACCGTCCCGACAAACGGATGCAGTCCACGATGGAGGCGTTTGCGCTTCGAATCAGCCATAGAACATTACATCGACAACTCAATCCTGGGGTGCAGTCAACAATGCCTCATGGTACTTTTTCAGCCAGGCTGAATAAGTACGGTAAAATATGCGGGCTATATCGGATCTGGACGATAATTGCGAGCAAATTCGATGAGATCGGGAAAGAAAGCGGAAAAGTTAGCCTCCAGGGCGGCGTAATGGGCGGTGATGTCGGGCATGGCTTCATCCAGGCGGATGCTGCCGCTCAGACGCCGGGATATCCGCGTCAGGGCCAGTTCGACACCCTGCAGCGATCCGTAGCTGCCAAGCCAGTTTTGCTCGATCATCCGCGGAAAAACCTGGCGAAACCGCTCGGGAAGAAGATCGAGGTGCGATTGCAGCAGTTTGTAAATGCGGGATACGAACGCCGCCAGTTCGACGTCGGCATAGTCCGTCCAGTTTTTGGCAAGGAAATGATCGTGGCAGATGTCCAGGACAATACCGGCGAAACGGCGACGTTCGGGTGAAAACAGTTTCCGGCTGGCTACGGAGAGTAGGTGGTTGTCGGCAAAGGCGTCGATTTTGCGATGCAAGGCGATGCCGGCGGCGATCTCCCGGCCATACCGGCTGCTCACCTTGCCTTTGACGAAATCAGCGATCAGGTTGCCCACCAGAAACTCGTCGGTGGTGTCTGCCAGGTATGCGTGGGCCAGGTAGTTCATCTGATTTGCCGCATCTGCTGCGTCCGCTGGCAGATGTCGAATCGGTATCCATTTATACCGGCTCGACCATTCAGCGGTGTCATTGTTGCATTATTGTGGCTCGTTAGCCCCTATTGGGACATTTTTGTCGCATTGCCGGTTCCGACTGACCGCGGGGTTCGTGCCGGGGTTTTTGTTGTACCATACGGTGCATACGGTGAAAATTAATTTTATCCCCGGCCGGGGCCCTCGGGCAATCTCTTTGCACCATCTATACGTTTTGACCGCAACCCCTAAAGGAATCGATGGAACCCGCCATCCCAGCGATGAAAATCCCGTCGAGCATTGACCCGAACCAACCGGCGCCATCTGTGCAGAGTGCGGGCACCGAACCCTGACGAGCGCCGAGCGGCTACGCATGGGTGACTGCATTTTTATCTGCGATCAATACGACCGGCACCTTTTTTTCGAACAAGGTGCCCCGCTGTTTGGTGTAAATGCCCTCTCGCTTCTCACCTACCCGTCATAACCGCTTTTTACTAAAGCCCTCAGGCGCTTTCGATAGCGGCTTTTCACGTTTATCTTCAACTGCTCGTAAAATTCGTAGTTGGCCGGCGTGATCAACAGGGTCAGAAATGTGGCACTGGAAAGCCCGGCCACAAATGCAGTGGCCATCGGTGCCCATTCGATCGAGCGGTTCGGGATTCCGATCGCCATCGGCAGCAGCCCCAGCATGGTGGTCACCGTGGTGATGATCACCGGGCGCATGCGTGCGGCGCATGACTCGATGATGGCCTCCCGCAGATCCCTGCCCGCTCTTTTGCGCACATTCATGAAATCGATCAGCAGCAGAGTGTCATTGACCGCAATACCGGCCAGGCCGACGATGGCCAGAAAACTGCCCACCGTAAAGGGGGTGCGGGTGACCAGCAGGCCCAGGACCACACCGATGAGCGCATAGGGCACCGCATTGATGATGATGATCGGCTGGAAGTAGTCTTTGAACTGGCTGGAAAGCACCAGGTAGATCAGCAGCAGGGCGATGAAAAAGGCGAACGTCAGCGAAGTGTAGGATTTGCTGGTGGACTCGAACTCGCCGCCAAAGGATATCGATACGCCGGGGAACCGCTCGGACTGCTGCTGAACATAGCGGTTTACCAGGTGCTGGACCCTGGCCGGCGACAGCTTGGATCCGTCGGCGATGTCGGCGGTAATGGTTACCGCCGGTTTACCCTTGTAGCGCATGCGCACGTTGGGTTCGGATTCAAAAGAGAGGTTCACCAGGTCCCTGAGCAGCACCGGGGAGGCGCTGTCCTCGATAACCGGGACATCCAGGATATCGGCTGGATCGGACAAACCGACAGCCGACGGGTTGCCTAAATCGTCCCACCGGGCGATTCGCACCAGCAGATCGACCTCTTCATCAACGGTTCTGAAATTACCGGCATAGCGGCCGTTGAGGGCGCCGGCCACCAGGGCGGTGACATCGCCCGGAAGCAGTTCGTATTCAAAAGCCTTTTCGTCAATGGGGGTGTACTTGACGGTGCGGTAAAGCGCCGGCCGGTCGTCGCCTAAATCCACCAGGTCGGCCAGACCCGGTCCGGTCCGCATATAGGCAATCAAGGCGTCGGTGGCACCGGCGGCCTGTTCCAGGGTTGGGCCGGTGACGCGGATGTTGACCGCTTTGCCCGTCGGCGGTCCGCCGCTTTCTTCAAAGACATTGACCACCGGTACGGCTTCGCTGCCGTCGTATCTCTCCATTGTATAGCGCTGAATTTCGCGCCGAATGAACTCCAGGTGCCGTTGGGGATCGTTTCGCGGGTTGTCTGGAAACTCCTGGTCTTTTTGCTCCGGCATGGTGACGATAATCTGCCCAAAGTTGTTGCCGTTGTGCTGCACATAGTCCTCATCTTCGTAATAACCGGCGCTGCCGGCCGCCGACTGGGCGGTCTGCTCGCCGAATGACATGACAAATCGGGACAGGTCCCGGACCACCGCATCGGTTTTTTCGATGGAGGATCCCACTGGCGTGGCAATGGTGACGTGGTAGCGATAATAGGCGCCGGGAAAAAATTTCACCTCGATCAGCGGTACGATACCTGTGATGGAAAGGGCCAGTATCGCCACGGTGGTCAGAAAGAGCACCGACATGCCGGCAAAGCACAGCAGCTTGTGATCCAGCAGGAACACCACCACTTTACGGTAGATATTCCAGAACGGTGCGAACAAACCGGAGTGGAGATGGTGGAAGGGATCGCGGCTTTCTTCATCGCTGCGTTTTGCGGGCGCTCGTCTGGGACCCCAGTCGAGAAAATGGATCGGCAATATAAACAGCGCTTCCACCAGCGAGGCGGCCAGGGCAAAGCTGACGGTTTTGGGGATGTAGGCGAAAAAGTCGCCGGTGCTGCCGGTCATTATCAGCATGGGAAGAAATGCCAGCACCGTGGTGACGGCCGAACTGATCACCGGCAGCATGACCTCGCCGGTTCCGTCTATAACGGCCTGATGACGCGTTTTGCCCATTTCAAAGTGACGGAAGATATTTTCTACGATGATAACCGCATCGTCCACCATGATGCCGGTCACCAGGACAAAAGCAAATAGACTGATGTTGTTGAGGGAGACGCCGTTGATTTTCATCACCAGGATAGAGCACAGAAACGCAAACGGGATCCCGATGGCGGTGAGCATGGCGTTGCGAAACCCGAGGGTGACCCACAAGACGATGAGTACCAGGGTCATCCCCAAAATGAGGTTTCCACCGAGGGTGCGAATGGAGTCGTTGATTTCTATGGTGGAGTCGTTGGTGAAGATCACCTCGATCCCGTCGCGCTTGTTGATTTCCCCGAATTGCCTGGATATCTCCTTGACGGCTGCGGATATGGCCACCGCATTTCCCGACTCCTCCTTGCTGACCATCAGGCGTACGGTGTTGCGGCCATTTACCGATGTGATCAGGGTCGGGTCGCGGTGACTGAGCCT
>JAHEIV010000219.1 GCA_024639205.1 Deltaproteobacteria bacterium
GTTGCGTACATTAGATATCGCGGGGAAAGCGCCTCCAGGACCGGAGCCATCTCGGAACGTTCCTGTTCGGAATCGGTTGCCTCCAGGGCCCGGTTGATCTTGTTTTTGGCGTCCGCTACGGCTTCCCGTGACGCAAGTTCTCCTTTTTCGACAATATTGAGTACCTTGAGAAAAAAATCCCGCAGCAGCGAAGCCGTCCAGTCGTTCCAGGCGTTCGGACCGGTCGACTTGCAATCGGCCACGGTCAGCAGGTAGAGCATCTTCAAGCGTTCGGGATCCACGATCTCCCGGGCACTGCGGATGGCGGTCTCCTCGTCGTGAATGTCCCGGCGGGTGGCGGTTTTGATCAGGAAAAGATGTTTTTCCACCAGGAAGCCGACCGTCTCGACATCCTGGTCCCGCATTCCCTTGTCCTTGAGCATGGTTTCAGCCACGCGGGCACCGGAGATGGAATGATCATCACCGCCGTTTCCCTTGCCGATATCATGCAGCAATGCCGCCCACAGGAGCAGTTTGCGTTTTTTCAGCCCCTTGTAGATGTTGCCGTAGAGCTGATCCATTTCCGATTCGCTCTGTCCGAAATTTTTCAGCGTCTGAACCGTGCGCAGCAGGTGTTTGTCAACCGGGTACAGGTGATATTCATCGTACTGGATGCGGTTGGTGACGGGTTGAAACGCCGGGATGAAACGCTGTAAGAAACCGATGTTGAGCATCTCCCGAAGAACGTTGAAGGTCTGGGCCGGAGACACCAGAATACGCTCGAAGGATTTCACGGTTTCTGGAGAATTGGCAAAATCATCATCGATCCGGTCTGCAAACTCCTTGCCGATGCGCTTGGCCTCCGGGCTCAGCGGTATCTTGAGTCGCAGACTTTCCTCGAAAATCTGGATCAGCAGATCCGGACGGCCCAGCAATGTCTCGGGGGAGACAAAGTCGAGCATTTCCCGGTTCACTGCCAGTCCGTCGATGCGCGTTTTTTGGGAAGGCCGTTTCCGGGGTTTTCCGCGGGTCACGTAGCCCATCTCATACAGAAACATCAAATGCTGCTGTTTGATAAATCCCATGTGTCCGTGCAGTACTCCCAGAAAGTGTTCCACCGGCTGCAGCCCATTGGTTTTTTTGTATTCGAGCACCTCGGCCAGCCGAAGCTGGTTTTCAAAGTGAAGCTGGTCGCACTTGCGACCGCAGATCAGGTGCAGCCGGTTGCGCACATGCCATATATACTGCAGCGCAATGCTCAAGCGCCGGTATTCATCGTGGGAGAGCTTTCCGAAGTATTCCAGATCCCGGCGGCGTTCGAGCTGGTATTGAATGCGCGCCAGCCACAGCATCGTATGGTAATCCCGCAACCCGCCTTTGCCTTCTTTCAGGTTCGGTTCCAGGCGATAAGTGGAATCACCGTATTGAAGGTGTCTCTGCCGATTACTGTCGATCAGCCAGGCCACAATCTTTCCGGCTTTTCGCGACAGAATCTTGCGGTGTACCTGTTCTTTCAGATCCGTGTACAGCGGAGACATTCCACACACAAACCGGGCATCCAACAGCGGTGTCAGAATTTCGTAGTCCTTTGCAGCCAGGCTCAAGCACTCTTTCAGCGTGCGCGTGGTGTAGCCCACATCCATTCCGATGTCCCACAGCGGATAGACGATTTCACGAATCAGGTTTTCGGCTTTCTTTGAAACTTTTTTCTGAAACAGGAATAGCAGATCGACGTCGGAGTGCACGCACTGTTCGCTGCGGCCATAGCCCCCTAATGCAATAAATACATAGGGGTTCTGGCTGATTCCGATCCGGGGGCCGATCTCGCTGTTTTCAAATTGCTCCCGAAAATACTCATCCAGTATCCGGGTGTGCTGTTCCAGAAAGCCGGCGACGGTACCTTTCCGAAAGGACGCAATCAGATCCTCGCGCTTTTTTTTCAGCACGGCGGCTGCACTCTCGTAAGAATTATTTTGTCTGTTTTCCTGCACCTGACTTTCCCCGGTATTTGTTTCTGCTCCGCTGATTGCAACCCGCGTGCCATCGGATGATAAAGATCCAACTATCTGAAATTACATATGCAAACGCTATTGTTGCACACGGTGAAGATTTTCAGCGACAATACAAAATTGTCATAAATAGGCCGAAAAAGAAACAATTTTGTCTGAGAGCGGAAAAGCGGGCAGCGGTTTCGAGCGGCGGGTGTGCGGTTCAGGCGCCGGGAAAAAACTCGGACCAGATGCGGGTTACGGCCTGCTGGAGTCGATCTACCCGCTGAAGCGGGACCTCGGCAGGTTGCTGCTGCAGACCCAACCGGTGCGCCATGGCCCGGTAGATGAGGTAGGCGTGTTTAAGCCGGTGGGCGCTGATTTCGCCGATCACACCGGTTTCCAGCAGGGTTTGCACCAGGCGGACGTTGTCGGTCCAATTTAGCAGCTGGGGGTGCTTGTGGGATGTAAGCAAAACCAGGTATTGAACCAGAAATTCGATGTCGACGATACCCCCGACGGACTGCTTCAGATCAAACCGGTCCGGTTCCGGTTTCAGAAGCTCACGGCGCATCCGCTGGCGCATCTGACAGACCTCGCCCTGCAGCTTCTCCTTGTCTCGCTGCACGGCCAGCACTTCTTTGCGTATCATTTCGAAGCGCTGCATGAGCCGGGGGTCGCCGCCCACCGCCCGGGCGCGAATCAGCGCCTGGTGCTCCCAGGTCCATGCCTCGTGGAGTTGATAATCCCGGAATCCCTCGATGTGGCTGACCAGAATGCCGGAACTGCCGCTCGGCCGCAAGCGCATGTCGGTATCATACAGCTTGCCGGCGCGAGTGGACGCCGTGAGGATATGGATGACCCGCTGTCCCAAACGGGAAAAAAAAAGACTGTTTTCGATCGGCCGGTCGCTTTCGACGGTGTGCCCTTGCGCACCGGCATGAAGAAAAACCAGGTCCAGGTCGGAATCGTAGCTGAGCTCCAATCCACCGAGCTTGCCGTAGGCGATGACGGCAAATCCTCTGCCGCTGGACTGGTTCCCGGGCAAATCGACCAGCGGGCGGCCGTGTTTCGCACTCAGGTATTTCCAGGCCAGCTCCTGGACATCTTTCAGCGCCACCTCGGCGATATCGGAAAGGTGATCGCTGACACGCATCAGGGCCAGCACCTCGGTGACGTCCGCGGCTGCAACCCGCAAAACATTGACCTGTTTAAAAACGCGCATCTCCTCCATCTGCAGTTCCAGATCTTCGGGCAGCCGCTCGAGTCGCTGGCGAATCTCTACCTCCAGTTCTTTTCTGGTGGGAGGAGAATAAAGGGTGCGCGGGTCCAGCAGTTCATCCAGCAGCAGCGGATGGCGGGATAAAAAGGTTGCCAGCAGCGAACTGGCGCTCACAAGACGGACCAGGTGAACCAGGGAATCCGGATTTTCCAGCAAAAGCGCCAGGTAGGAAACCCGGCCCTCGATGGCTTTGAGCAGATCCAGGATGCGACGGAGCGTCGGCAGGGCATTGGCGCATTCGCCGGTGCATTGGAGCAGCAGGGGAACCAGCCGAGCCAGACGATCCAGACCCTCCTGACCCATGGACCGCAGGGCCGGATCGCTGCGAAAGGAGTCGATGAGCGCCAGCGCCTCGCCGGGATGGTCAAATCCGGCATCCGCCAGGATTTTTTCCCGCCGCGGCGACTCGGAATCCCCCAGCAAGAAATCGGCAGGGATGCGGCCGTCGCCGTCCTCCGGGTCTTCTTCGGTTGATTTCAGCAGCATCGCAAAGTGTCGGTGGACAATGTTGCGTTGCTCCTGCAGTCGGATCTGGAACTGCTTCGCATCGCGAAAGCCCATCGAGCGCGCCAGGCGCCGCCGGTCCGGCCCATCATCCGGAATTTTGTGGGTCTGCTGATCGGCCACCTGCTGCAGTCGGTTTTCAAGGATCCGCAAAAACGTATACGCCCGGCTCAACTCTCGGCACACGCTGCGCGGAATGGTGCCGGCCTGTACAAGAATTTCCAGCACCTTCAGCAGGCTGCGCTCCTGGAAGGTCGAAACGACGCCGCCACGGATCAACTGAAAGACCTGGGCGAAAAATTCGATTTCCCGGATCCCGCCACGGCCGAGTTTGATATCGTTTTGCATCCCCTTGCGGCGGATCTCCAGGTTTATCTTCTGCTTCATTTCCCGCAGGGATTCGAAAGCGCCGAAATCGAGGTAGCGGCGATAAACAAACGGATTGAGCCGATCCAGCAGCTCGGCGCCGGCGGCTTGATCACCGGCGACCACCCTGGCTTTGATCCATGCGTAGCGCTCCCATTCCCTTCCCTGCAGCGCATAGTACTGCTCCATGGCTTCAAAGCTCATGGCGATCGGCCCGTTTTCGCCAAACGGCCTCAGGCGCATGTCCACTCGAAATACGATGCCGTCACTGGTTGCCCGGCCGAGCAACCGAAGTAATTTGCGACCCAGACGCGCGAAAAAGTCCTCACAGCTTATATTTGCATCTTCTCCGGCGGTCCCGCCGGTTTCCGCATAGGTGAAGATCAGGTCGATATCTGATGAAAAGTTCAGCTCCTCTCCCCCGAGCTTGCCCATGCCAATTACCACCAGCTGCTGCTCGCTGCCGCCCTCCCCTACCGGCGGTCCGAATCGACGGCACTGCCACCGGTGCAGTATTTCCAGTCCCAGATCGATGCAGGCCTCGGCAAAGCGGGTCATATCGGCCATGGTTTCCGCCAGATCGGCGCTGCCGGAAAGATCCCGCCAGGCAACGCGCACCATCTCACGGCGGCGAAACCGCCGAAGCACTCGGGCCAGCTGCTCCTCATTTTCAACTCCCGCAATCTGCTGCCCCAATCGGCGCCGGTGATCCTTGTCGTCATAAGAACGAAAAAGATCCCGGGTTTCGATCAGCTCGGCCAGCATCGCCGGATCCTGGATGCAGCAGCGTGCAACGAATTCACTGAAAGGGAACACCCGTGTGCTGGCATCTTTCAGACGCTTTTCGTCCGGAAAGGCAACCTGCGCCGTTTCGGCCGCTTTCTGCAAGCTCTGCCACTGCTCGGAAAATGGTTTGCTCAATTCGGGCGGGAGAGATTTCATGGGGTCCGGCCGACCTGGCCTACTTCATATTGATGCGAGCCTGCCGGATCAGGCTCAGCGCGCTTGCAACCTGCTCATGCTGGCTCAATACAAAAAAGGAATAGCCGAACTTGTCCAGTTGCAAATCGAGTCCGGCGGCCGACCGAAACGATTCGGGGGTGCCGCGAACGGTGATACGAAGGTTCATTTCCTTGGGTTGAATCTTGGCGGTCCAAAAAATCTCTGGTGTTTCGTCGAATTTGGCCGCCCGGGGTTCGTAGCTGAGTTCTCCGGGAAACTCTTTTCTGACACCGGAAAGCAGCAACTCCCCTAAAGATCGCATCTCAGCGGGCAGTTCGCTTAAGAAAAGTTTGTCTCCGGTGGAAAGTGCGTGGGAGAGTTCAAGTTCAGGTGCTTTTCCCGCTTTCGCGGGTGCTTTGGGCGGCGGCGGTTTCGGCCGAGGCTCTCCAGGCTTTGCCGGCCGGGACTCTACGGGCTTTGCCGGCCGAGTCTCTCCGGGTTTTGCCGGCCGAGCCGGTGCCGGAGCCGCGGTCGCCGTCTTCACCGCTCTGACGGCTCCTCCGCTGATAAGGATTACCTGATCGGTGCTGCCGATATTCAA
>JAHEIV010000220.1 GCA_024639205.1 Deltaproteobacteria bacterium
GAAAGCCCCTTGTAATCCAGGTCCACGGGATTCTGGGTGGCCAGCATGACCCCGATTCCAAAAGCACGGGCCTGCTTGAGCAGGGTCAGCATCGGTTTTTTGGATGGCGGATTGGCCGTCGGTGGGAAGTAGCCGAAGATCTCGTCCATGTATACAATAGCGCGCAGGCTGGAGGTCCCCGGCTGGGTCCGCATCCAGGCCAGCAGCTCGTTTAACACAATGGTGACAAAAAACATCCGCTCTGATTCTGAAAGATGCGCGATAGACAATACCGAAATGCGCGGTTTGCCGTTGCCGGCGTAGAGCAGATCAGGTATCGAAAGCGGCTCCCCTTCCAACCAGGAAGCAAAGCCTGGCGATGCCAGCAGGTTGTTGATCCGAATCGCAAGTTCAAACCGGTCGTCGGCGGCATAGAAAGATTCGAGGTCAAAAACGCCGATCTTGTCAAACGGTGGAGCTTGCACCGCACGAATCAATCCCGTTAGATCGAGGCCGGTGCCCTGGGCCCAGTAATGCTGAAAGATCGAGGCCAGCAGGATGTACTCCCTGCTGCGCAGCGGGTCGCTATCCATATCCAGCAGTGCCAGCAACCCGGCCACCGATCCACCGATGCGTTCCTGCAGCAAGTCACGATCCTGAATCACGGCAGCCGGGGGGGCATCGAATGAACGCAGGACCGTTATCGGCCGGCCGGATCGACTGCCGGGAGTATAAACGACGACTTCGGCCGCCTGACGAAGATGCTCGAGCCGCGACCCGTCCTGTCCCCAATCGGCCAGCCCTTTCTTCCAGAGAGCAGCCGTTTGGCGGGCGTAGTCAGCAGGCGATAGTCCCTTGCGCAGTGCTTCTCCCTCATCGATCCAGGGCCGGAAGTTGTCCGGCTTCAATTCCGGAAAGTTGAGCGCAAGGTTGATCAGATCACCCTTGGGGTCGATGGCGATAACCGGAATTCCGTCCATGGCAGCTTCTTCGATAAGCGATACGCATAGGCCGGTTTTACCGCTTCCCGTCATTCCCACACAGATGCCGTGGGTCGTCAAATCCTTGGAATCGTAAAGAATTAATTCATCGGCGGTTTTTCCGGTCTGCAGGTTGTACTTTTTCCCCAGGTAAAACACTCCCAGCTTTTCGTAGTCTTGCATGGAAAGCCCCTCTATTCTATTCTGATTCGATCCATTGGCGGCAAGCAATTGGAGCCGGCCGATTGCCAAATGCAGTCTGCAGGTAGATATAACTAGACACCGCTAGACGCAGGGTTCCGGTGTAGCCGGCACGGCACTTCATAGTGGCCTGAGATGGCGAAATTACTTCTTTTTTGTTACAAGATGGATGATATCGGCCGGACTGGAAATCCAAAAACCGTTGAACCCTGCGGGCAGCGGTTCAATTTCATCTCGCCGGGAGATGCTCGCTTTTTCAAAGAACGCTGCCGCCTGATCGATGTCGTCCGTTAAGATCTCCAGCCATATTTCCGCCTGGCTCAGTGATGCGGTGCTGTCGATCCAGAGGTTCTTGTCGCCGAACTTAAAGGTGACGCTGGCATAGGGGTCCGGAGAACCACGGCTGATTTGTTCAAACCCGAGTATATCCCGGTAAAATGACACGGTTTGCTCGTATTGGTGGGGTGGCACCTTGATGGCGATGTTCTTGCCCGGTTTGAATTTTGTTTTCATTGCATCACCCTATCGGGTCAGCAGATCCAGTCCGTCAAAGACTGTTTGCTCATATGCCGTCAACTGCTGAATCGGCAGTTGACGTTCGGGGGGCACGGACGCGTTGGCGGTGCTTATGACGACTGGGAATAGCGCTTCAGCAACTCCCTGAATATCACCAGCTTCTGGACGTCCTGGGTGCCTTCTCCCAGTGATGCCCCCCAGGCATCCATGGGGTATTTGTGGATCGGATGCTCAAACATGACCGAAACCGCACCGAACATGTCGGCGGCCCACGGGGTTATCTCCCGGGCAATCTGGACGGTCAGGTACTTTGCCAGCGAAGATTCCTGGCGAAAATCCCTGCCGGCATCCACGGCGGCACACGCTTTCCAGAGCATCAAGCGGGAGGCTTCCATGCGGGCGTAATAGTCGGCAAACTCAAAGGCTTTGGCCTGAAAATCGATGATTTTTTTACCAAAAATATCGCGCTTTCGGGCACGCTCCAGGGCCAATTCAAAAGCGCCGGCGGCCGTGCCCAGGGTCAGCGCGCTGATGGGTATGCGGCTGCAGGTAAAAATCTCCAGCACCTGTTGCAAACCTTTTCCCTGCGCCCCCAGCAAATGATCGTCGGGGACAAAGACGTTTTCCAGCGTAATGCGGGTCAGATCGGAAGGTATCCAAACCATCTTGTTGAGTTTTTTTCGCTTTACGCCATCGCCGTTCATATCCACCAGGAACATGGATATACGGCTGTTGCGGGAAGCATCGGGATCGGAGAGCGCTGTCACCACCGCCAAATCGGCCGCATAACCGCTGGTCACCCAGGCCTTTGCGCCGTTTAGACGCCAGCCGCCGTCGACTTTCTCTGCTGTCATCGCAATCCCGGCCACATCGCTGCCGGCCTGGTTTTCGGAATTGCCTACACACATGACGGTTTTTCCGAGACTTGCAGATGGACCGTATCGCTTCTTCAGATCGTCGGACCCGAATAGAAATAGTCCGGTCAGCCCCAGGTTGACATGGGCCAGAACCGCCACTGCGATACCGGGAGACACTTTGGCCAACTCTTCGGCAATCAGTGCTTCGCGCAGTGCAGCGGTCCTTTCCAGCCGGCCGTCCTTCCATCGAATTCCGTACCAGCCGCCCTCGCCAAATGTTTGAAAAAACTCAACCGGCAGCTCCCCGGTCTTATACCAGGTCGACAATTTCGGTCGAATCTGATCGGACAGAAAGGAACGAAAACCGTTTATCTCCTGTAACTGCTTATCCGTGGGTGCCAGGCTCATCCATCGATCCTTTCTCATTTCGATCATTTTAAGCGACAGCTCTGCCAATATATGTATTCCGAAAGTGAAAACAAGCGGTCGGCGGCCAGCCGGTTAAACCTGGCGCAAGGCTGTAAGGAAACATTACTTTTGCACGACCACCCAAGGCAAGCAATATCGTGATAGGTAAGCTACCCAAAGGGGATGGGAGTATATTACTTGTCCGTTTGCATCTCTTGACTCTAGACAAAATGGTTGCATATTACCATGTAAGGTTTGCGGGTCGACAGCGCATCACCAAAACCGCCGAAGTTACAGGCAATTTTACCGCAGCCATTGCTCAGCTTTTGATAAAGGAGCCTTTTGTATGCCCAGAACAAGAATCGAGATCCCCGACGAAATCGAGCATTTCTCCATTCTGGATCAGGAAGGAAACCTGGATTCCGGCCTGGAACCGAACATAGCCGACGAGACCCTGCTTCAGCTTTACCATTACATGCTGCTCGGACGGCGGTTCGATGAAAGACTGCTCAGCTTGCAGCGCCAGGGACGTGTGGGCACGTTTGCCCCGATTTCCGGTCAGGAAGCATCCCAACTCGGAACAGCAGCCGTCCTGCGTCCATCAGACTGGCTGGTGCCGGCCTTTCGTGAGACCGCGGCCGAGCTTTGGCGCGGCCGAACGATGGAAAGCGTGATGCTTTATTTCAACGGGTACAGCGAAGGAGTGGAAATCCCGGACGAGCGCAATGATTTTCCCATATCCGTTCCGGTCGGCTCTCAAATTCTGCATGCAGTGGGAATCGCCTGGGCCAGCCAGTATCGCGGCAAGGACGACGTGGCCATGGCTTTTTTCGGCGACGGCGCCACCTCCCAGGGAGATTTTCACGAAGGGCTTAATTTTGCAGGCGTTTTCCGGATCCCGGTGATATTCGTTTGCCAGAACAACCAGTGGGCCATTTCATTGCCCCGCAAAAAACAGACTCGGTCCGAAACACTGGCCCAAAAAGCCATCGCCTACGGCATCAAGGGAATTCAAGTGGACGGCAACGATGTGCTGGCAGTTTATGCCGCCGCCAGCGAAGCAGCGCAAAGGGCCCGTGCGGGCGACGGTGCAACCTTCATCGAATGCGTCACCTACCGGCTGAGCGTGCACACCACCGCAGACGATCCAAAGCGCTACCGAACGGATGAAGAGGTCGAGCTCTGGCAGCAACGCGACCCAATCAAACGCTTTCAGAAGTACTTGGTCACCAAGGGGCTGTTGTCCGAAGAAAAAGTCGCAGCGGCCGAAACCGCAGTCAAAGAAGAAATTCAGGCCGCGGTTGATCGGGCGGAAGAACAGATGAAAAACCCCGGCGATCCGCTTTACATGTTCGAACACGCTTATGCACAAATGCCGCCGCACCTGGTGGAGCAGAAAGAATACCTGGCCCGCGCATTGTCAAGCCAGAAGAAAGGATAAGCAATGCCGAAGATGACGATGGTTCAGGCCCTCAACCTGGCATTGCGTCAGGAGATGGATAAAGATGATCGGGTGATCGTTCTCGGTGAGGACGTTGGTCTGGACGGCGGCGTTTTCCGGGTAACCGACGGGCTTTACCAGCAATTCAGCGACAAACGTGTGGTGGACACACCGCTGGCCGAATCTGCCATCGTGGGGATGTCCATCGGCATGGCGGCCTACGGGCTGCGACCGGTTTGTGAAATTCAATTTTCCGGGTTCAGCTACCAGGCGTTTCATCAACTCGAAAACCATGCCGCCCGCCTGCGCTGGCGATCCCGGGGACGATTCTCCGTACCGATGGTGATGAGAACCCCTTGCAGTGGAGGGGTTCGAGCCCTGGAGCATCATTCGGAGAGCCGCGAAGCCTACTACGCACACACGCCGGGCTTGAAAATGGTAATCCCGTCCGGGCCCCGCAATGCTCGTGCCCTGCTGGTCAGTGCCATTCGAGATCCGGATCCGGTTATCTTCTACGAACCGAAATCACTGTACCGTGCTTTTCGGGAAGAAGTGCCGGAAGAAGAGGAAGCGATTCCCATCGGCACATCACAATTAGCGCGGGAAGGATCGGACGTCACCTTGATCTCCTACGGCTCCATGATGCGCCCAACCCTGGAGGCAGCCTCGCTGCTGAAGGAAAAAGACGGGATCGAAGCCGAAGTGGTCGATCTGCTGACGATCTCACCGCTGGATGATTCGCTTTTTACGGCTTCGGTGCGCAAAACCGGCCGAGCGGTGATTGTTCACGAGGCCCCGCGCAGCTTCGGACCGGGTGCGGAAATCGTTTCAAAGATCATGGAGAAGTCCTTTTACTACCTGGAGGCGCCCATCGCCCGGGTGACCGGATTCGACGTCGTTGTCCCGCTGTTTAACCGGGAAAATGCCTACCTGCCCAATGCCGACCGCATCTTGCGGGAGACCCGGCAGGTATTGGCGGCATAGCAAAGTTCGACCTCGCAACCCACGGCGTTGAGAGTGCGGGTCGCTTGATCCCCTGCTGCATATTGCCGACAATTCGCTGCACCGCCCACCACCAGCTGCCGGCAGCGTGGGTACGCATGAGCAGACCGCTTCATCATATTAAATGAGAGGAAAAAATGGCGCGTGCATTCAAGCTGCCGGACCTGGGAGAAGGAATCCACGAAGGAGAAGTCATCACGGTGCTCGTCGCGGTCGGTGACGAGATCGAAGAGGGTGATCCGATTCT
>JAHEIV010000221.1 GCA_024639205.1 Deltaproteobacteria bacterium
GTTTTACCAACTCCACCCTTCTGGTTGACGACACTGATGATCATTCTGGCCCTCCTCTTCTATTGGTTGTGGTAGTGGGGTGATTAATGATTGAAAAGCCGGGCAGGCGGCGACCGACTTTCCCATACAATCATTTGGAGGGCTTGTCAACCGAAACCACATGATGTAGAAGAAAAAACCGATGTATTTACCAACATCTTGTGGATTCCGATAATCTTATAGATTCGGATATCAAAGAATGCGGTGCGGCAGGCTCTCGATTTTCGCTGCAGATGTGATCCGGATGAAATCGAGTTTGCGCTGCAATTCCCGGATGGAGGCTGCTCCGCCGTAAGTAAGCCCCGATCGCAGGCCGCCGATAATATCGGCGACGATTTCTTCCTCGTCTTCCCGATAAGTCACTGTCGCGGCGATTCCCTCCGCTGTCTTCCACTCCGCCATGCCGCCGTGATAGTCGCTGTGGGCCTCGTCGCTGGCCATGCCACGATAGACCTTGACGCGGATTTCTTCCCCTGACGGGCTCTTTTCGGTGACCACCGGTCCGGGTGTCGGTCGAGTGCCGGCCAGCATGCTGCCCAGCATCACAAAATCCGCACCGAACGCCAGCGCTTTCACGATATCGCCGGGAGATCGAATACCCCCATCGGCAACGATGGAACGATCGACTCTGGCGCAGTTTTTGATGGCCGTCAGGTTCGGAACCCCGAACCCGGTTTTGATCCGAGTGGTGCACACCGCACCGCCGCCGATGCCCACCTTGACGATGTCGGCGCTGCAGGAAGCCAGGTAGTCCGCACCGGCGTAAGTAGCTACATTGCCGACCATGATACAGGCTGATTTACCCAGCATCTTACGGATTTGTTTCAATGTACGTCCCACATACCGAGCGTGTGCGTGGGCGACATCGACACAAAAACGATCAGCGCCTGCGTCCCGCAGTGCCTCCGTTCTCTGCAGATCGCTTTCGGAGCAACCCACGGAGGCAAACACCGGAAATTGACAGGCTTTGAACTCCTTTACATTTTCCTCGATCGGCATGAATCGGTGCAGCACACCGATTCCACCCTTTGCGCCGATGAAGTTGGCCATTTCCGACTCGGTAATCGTGTCCATGTTCGCCGTCAAAACCGGTAACTCCAGGGACAACTTACCGGCTTTACATGTCACCGAAATGTCCACAACCCGCCGGGATTCCCAGTGGTTATAAGAGGGAACCAGCAGGACATCATCATAGGTAATCGCATCCATCTCGCGCCTCCTGTTTCACGTGCATTCAACCTCCCGGCAAGCTTCCATGCTTTGCCGGTCGGATTTGTCGCAGTCTCTGACCTCCTCTGCATTCAATCCGTCAGCGGGCTCCATCGTTTTGCGGCTGCATATGAAAATCGACACCCCGCAGGCAATGGCGAGCAACAATAATCTCAGCCACAGTTTGTCCACAAAGATAAATGCGGAGCACAGAATGGATATCCACAGCACAGCCAGGGTTGTGATTTTAACTCGTCGGGGCATCCCTGATCGACCATCTACTGCACGCAGATAAGGCCCCAGTATGCGGTGGTTCTGAAGCCAGCAGTGAAGGCGTTCGGAGCTGCGAACGAAACAGGCGGCTGCCAGCAAAAGGAAAATCGTCGTCGGCATAACGGGCAGAAAAATACCAAGAACCCCCAGTGCCACACAAAAAATGCCCAGGCCGACTAGGATCAGCTGCATTGTTTTCGATCTCGCCGATGGCGGAGTGGAACCTATACCTGTTGTTGATTTCGGTCGGAAATGTTTCATGCGATAACCTCTGTTCCCCGGTCGCACGAATTGATTCGGTGTCCTTTTCACCGGAAAATATAGGCCCTGCCGTAAAAAGTACAAGGGGTGCCAAAAAATTAGGGTCGTCTATCTGGTCAGCGCAACCCGGCAGAGGCTGTTGCAGAAAGTTCAAGGAAGTTTTGCTCACGCTGCGGCTGCCGGACCCCATCGACGGCTCTATATCCTTGTCGGATGCGGCCTGCTTTCATTCAGGATCCTGCCGCATGCAATCTCAGGTCAGCCGGTTTTCTTCTTCAAACTGCATTGCGCTTGCCGGCGATTTTCTCATCAATCCTTTCATTTGAGACGGATTCTACCCTCATCGCTTCAGCCGTTCGGCATCCTTTTTGACACAAATCTATATTTGTATTAAATTATCGTATAAACCTTTTATCACCTGTTGATTCCTGCTGCGCCTGATTTCCTCCCGAACCGTAGCTGCCTGCTGATGCGTTCGCCAGACCTGGGCTACGGAAATACCGCAAGAAAGAACCCTGATCGCTTCGACTGCTGTTTGTAACCGGTCCCCGCTCCGAGCAGTTCTCGAACGGCGGCCCCCGGCAGGCCAAGGATACAAAGCGGTGGAAACGGAATCCAAACCACTGCCTGTAATGAATGACCTGATTTTGCTCCTCCCAACCATGAATAAAAAGGAGGTGGTATGATGAAGGTGGAATTCAGACGCATCGTTTGCGCGACAGATTTGTCGGATTTGTCGAATCAAGCAGTTCATTACGGCGCATCGCTGGCCGAAAGATTTGAAGGCGTACTTTTCTTGTGTCATGTCATCGACCTGCCTGTCGTTTCCGTGCACGGAGCAGCCTACGTTTATCCCCAAGATTACGTGGAAAGTCTGAAAGAAGATGCCGTGCAGAAACTGGAATCCTTGATGAAAGGCAGAAAGATCAGCTGGCAGCCGGTGGTCACCGCAGGACCCGTGGCGTCCACCCTCTGCAACCTGGCAAGCGCTGAAAAGGCTGACCTGGTGATCGCTGCAACCCACGGTCGTTCCGGCTTGAAACGCTGGATACTCGGATCGGTTACCGAACGGCTGGTCCGAACCTCCCCATGCCCCCTGATGTCGATCACCCCCTTTGCCGACAAGCGTGAGACCGATTCTTCTCAACCAGTGCAATTCAACAATATCCTGGTGGGTTGCGATTTCTCCGTCGACTCCAAGGCGGCCCTGGAAAGCGCGTTCAGTATGGCTCAGGAATATCAGGCACGGCTGCACCTGGTACATGTCATCGAACCGGTTGCATACAGAGAAGTGCTGCTGTCCCCCAGCTTAATGGACGAAGTGCATGTGAATCTGAATACGAAACTGACCGAACAGATGCAGGCCATGGTACCGGAAGAGGTGGGGAATTGGTGCGAGATCAGAACCAACTGCCTGGCAGGCAAACCCTATGAAGAGCTGATCAAGTACGCCACTATTCACGCCGTCGATTTGATCGTTTTAGGAATCCGGGGAAGAGGGTTGGTAGATACGATGCTTTTAGGTGCCACCACCGATCGGGTGGTTCGCAAATCCAGGTGCCCGGTCCTGGCGGTAGGTCCGAAAGCGGACAGCACCGCAACGAATTCAGTGGCGTCGGATGACGAAGAAAAAGCCTGAAAAGGAGTTTGCCGGACGGGTCGAGGAGTGGTTTCAGACCGTGTCTACGACCCTTGTTTTTCATGCGGCGCAGAATACCTGCCCTTTTCGCATTCAGCGATCCGGCGGCAGCGGTCTCGGACACCGCTGAATAGCAGAGAATATAAACTTGCGGCAAACAATCAGAAGAGCTTGCCGATTCATCCGATTGTGCAGGTTCGGCATGCACCAAAAATCGTCAGCCTTGCATCGCTGAAAAAGAGGCGGTAAAGAAATCCGCTGCGAAACCGGCAAATCAAGCGAGCCCTGAAGAGACCCAATGGGCAAAGACCGTTTATGGACGTGCAGTCATAACCCCGCTTAATCCATGAATCCGTTTCAGCCAGTGAGGAAACAGGCGGGTTAGCGACCCGGCAAAATAATACGGGAGTCTTCTTTGCCGCCGCCGGGTGCGATGATCGAAGAATCTTTCTGCTCCTTCATTCTTTTGACTTCTTCGGCCAATTTGTCCACCGCCGCCTGCATGGCTTCCGGAAAATTCTTGATGGCCTGTTGTAGCTGTTTGGCCTGAATCACTGCCTGCAGCGGAAGCGGCCCACTTGGTGTCAGGATGTTGGTCTCGCCGATAAAGATCGTTTTGCGGGTTTTGTCCGGCAAGCCATCCGTTTTGACCGGGGTCAACCTGCGGATGGTGGCCACTTTCATGTCGGTGAAAGACTCTTCCATGTATAAATTCTGCCGATCCACGGAAAAATCGACCGATTCGGAAACTTGCTCGTTTGTCATTGGTATTCTTTTCTCCTTTTGGGGTTCGTGACCATGCGGTTTATCGGTTTTCAAAGCACGTTACGCTACCAGATACCATAATAGAAAGCAACCCGCCGGCAACGGACAAAAACGCATACAGCCATGCGACATAGACACGACCCCCTGTCGTTGATTATTGAAATCGCTGCAGCCCGAAGGGGGTAATGTCAATCTGTGGATCACGTCCGGCTACCAGGTCCGCAATAATTTGACCGGTGGCCGGCGCCAGCGACATCCCCATCATACCGTGGCCGGTTGCCACATAGAGTTTGGCCCGACCCGGTATGCGGTCGATTACCGGAAGATCGTCAAACATCATCGGCCGCAGGCCGGCCCACTCTTCTGCAACCGGATCTGCAGGCGGTTCTTTCAGGTATTCACCGGCGGCTTCTTTCAGGTTTTGCAGCCGCTTTTCCATCAAACGCGTGTTGTGTCCCGAAAACTCCATCGTTCCGCCGAGGCGGCAGCCGTTTTTAAACGGGGTCACAACAACGCTGCGCTCTTCGAAAAGGCAGGGAATCTGCGGACATCTCGCCGGTCGGCCGGCGGTGATGCTGTAACCTTTGCCCGGCTGCATCGGCAGTCGAATCGGCAAACCGCGAATAAGCTCCGGTGTCCAGGAACCAGCGGCGATTACGCATGTATCGGCAGCAAAAATTCCCTGTTTGGTTTCCAGCTCGACAGTTCCCGGACCGCTGGAAAGAAAACGCTGAAAAGCGCAGTTTTCTTCGAACTGCACTCCTTCGCGAATCAGCATGTTTTTCCATTCCTGTAAAAAGACATCCGGCCGCAAGTGACTATCATGGGGGTGATACCATCCGCCGTAAAGATCATCCCGCAGCGCCGGTTCAAATTCGGTCAATCCTGCTCCCCTGTAAGCCTTCGCCTCGATTCCGAACCGCTCCAGGCGGGCGAGCGTTTGTCCGTATTTTTCCATGGCAGTCCGGCTGCGGAAGACCAGCAGGACGCCCTTTCGCTCATGCTCGGCTTCGATTTCTTTCGATTCGAAAAGGTCTTTGTACAAAGCATCCGAGTATTGTAAAATGCTGGCACGGGACCGGACGGCGTGTTCGAGGTGCTGCGGGTTGCATTTGGCGGCAAAACGCAGCAGCCAGGCAAGACGCGATAGATTCGGTGACGGATGCACGTACAGCGGAGATCCGCGCTGAAACATCCGAATTATCTCGTGCCGGATCACACCGGGGGCACACAGTGGCATGAGATGGCTGATGAGAATCAAGCCGCAGTTGCCATGGGATGCCCCGCCCCCCACATTTTCCTTATCGACGACCCGGACTGTTCTGCCGTCACGAGAAAGATAGTGGGCACAGGCCAACCCGATGACGCCCCCGCCAATGACAACGATTTCACTGTGGCTGTTTATTTCACTCTTGTCCATTTTCC
>JAHEIV010000003.1 GCA_024639205.1 Deltaproteobacteria bacterium
GGCCGGTACGAATTCCAATATGCGATCCACCAGAAGAAAAGGGTAGCGATGGGGCATGAGCTCTAAAATACGCTGAATGTCGATGATTTCGGTTTTCTCCTTTTTCATCACTCACAGATCCTGTAATCTCAAATGGTTTGTTGCGGCAACATCTCTTCACATCCAAGGGCTGATTTGCCTGAAAGGCCGGTAATTTGTTCAAATCCATTGTCCGGGTCTTCTGAGATCGCTGCATATTGGCAGCAGGGCAAAATGCAGCCGCCGATGCTCGACGGCGAGGGGGAAATTGTTCCCGCTGCACAGAATAAAAAGACCGGATGCACCGGATTTAACAACTCGCAGATCCACTAATTAACTATCTTCTCCCAGAAGCTGTTGCAACTGTTTTTCCAATTGACGAACTTTTTTCTTGATTGCAGGCAACTCCGGAAACACCTGGTGAACGCGAAGCCAGATTCGGTGAGGCATGTGCGGGGCGCCCGACACCACATCGCCTGCCGCTATCGGTTTGCCGACACCGGACATCGGACCGATAATTGCACCGTCACCGATAGCGATGTGATCGGCGATTGCCGCAGCGCCGGCGATTATAACATGTTTGCCGATAGTGGTGCTGCCACCGATCAGCACCCCTGCAACGAGCACCGTGTCTTCACCCACGGTCACGTTTTGACCGACATGAACGAGGTTGTCGATCTTCACTCCTCGTTGGATCCACGTCTTTCCCAAAGTAGCCCGGTCGACTGCCGTGTTGGCCCCGATTTCCACATCGTCGTCGATCTGAACGGTTCCGACCTGGGGAATTTTATGGTAGGAGCCGCCATCCGGGGCGAACCCAAACCCGTCACTGCCGATCACCACCCCGGGATGCAGGATAACGCGGCTGCCGATGCGACAGTTCTCGCGGATCGTCACGTTGGGATAAATCTGCACATCATCACCGATGATCACCCCATCACCGATGGCCACTCCCGGATGACAAATGAAGCGGTCGCCGACGGTCACATCTTCGCCGATGAAAGCCAGTGGGGCAATCGTGGCATCGCGGCCACAGCTGAACTGGCGCCCGACCACCGCCCGGGAGCTGATCCCTTCAAACGGTGTCACGGCGGGGTGAAAAAGTTCGAGTACCTTGGCAAATCCCACCTTGGGGTTGCTCACCAACACCAGATTGCCAGCGAACTCCGGTGCATCGGTCGGCACGATAATAGCCCCGGCGCTGCTTTTATGTAATCTTTTCAGGTGTTTGGGAGCATCCGCGAAGGTAATTTGATCACTGGCAGCGCTTTCGAACGGGGCGATACCCCGGATGATTTTCTCGCCGTTTCCCCTGAAACGGCCCCCGATTCGTTCTGCAATCAGCTTCAGCGGTATCTCCATCAGGTGTTCCTTCCGCATTGGTCAATCCGGCTGACCGGCGGCGTTTACTTGGTTTTGGAAGCTTCGGTCTGCCCTTTTGCGAACTCGTCATTGTAGTTTTCAATCAGCTTGTCGGTGACGTCGATGGAACTCGGGTAGTAAACAGCATTTTCTTTGGTCAGGATCAGCAGGTAGCCGTCCTCCTTGCCGATTTGCTGTGCCAGCTTCACGATATCTGCCTGAATCCGGTTAAGAATTTGCTGCTGCATCTGGTTCATTTCCCGGCTGTATTTTTTTTGCAGGTCCTCAATTTCCACTTTCCGGATCTTCAACTCCCGACTCTTGTCATCGCGCTTCTCCTGGCTCATGACCATGGCTTCGCGCTTCAGCTGCTCTTCTAAAGCTTTAAACTCATCGGCCCTTTTCTTTAAGTCCATGGTTTTCTGATTACCCTCTGCTTTAATGCGCGCCTGGGCTGATTTACCGGCGCTGGAGATCTCCAGCACCCGCTGGGCGTCGAGAATACCAATTTTGGCCACGTCAGCGGCAAAACCGCCGCCGGGCAACAGTATCGTGGCAATGCACAGGGTCATTATCGTAACCAACGCTTTCCGAGTAAACATTTTTCTACCCCCTCATGGTTGTAACAGCATGGTTGCCGCCGGTTGCGGATCGGCGGCACTGATTATCATCGGTGATATCTGCACTGTTCGGGTTAAAATGCGGCCCCCAGGGCAAATTCCCAGTTGCCGGACTTCTCGCCCTCTCTTGGATCCAGTTTGTAGCCGTAAGCCAGCGCAATCGGTCCCATCGGAGAGTTCCAGCGAAATCCAAAACCGATGCCCTCGCGCAATGTGTTGGAATCGATTTTCCGCTGGGCAGGAAAAGGGCTCTCGGAGTCGACAACCGCCCCGATATCAAAAAAGACGAAGCCGTCCAGCCCCACGTCTCTCACCAGCGGACGGATTAATTCGAGGGTGCCGATGGCATATCGGTCACCGCCCACCACGTTTCCATCTAGGTCGAGGGGTTGAATCTCGTCTTCTTCATACCCGCGAACTGAATTGAATCCGCTGAAATAAAACTTTTCGTAGTCCGGTAGCACAAATCCAGAGTTCTCCTTCACGATTCCGCCCTTGGCGCGGGCATAGAAGGTAAACTGCCACAGCAGGGGCAAAAAGTGAGCCAGCTGTCCATCGACTTTCGTAAATCCGATATCACCGCCCAATCCGGCATATTCCACACTGAACCGGTGATCCGAACCTTCCGTTGCGGAAAATATTCGATCTCGCGTGTCATAGCGCAAAGACCCGACTACACTGTTGGTAAGGATGCGGTCGTTGCCGAAAATTGCCTCCAGTTTGGTGATCGAGTCTGGTGCTGCATCCGGATCGGTGACCTCCAGCTGGGCATTGTCATGGACTAACGAAATACTAAAGCGGGTGTCCCGGAAGACCGGATAACCAAGTGTGATCGATCCTCCTCTGCTCTCGCGCTTGTAAGCGTCGAACTCCGTCTCCCAGTTAAACAGTCTAAAACCGGCGGTCAGCGGTATATCGAAAAGCCACGGTTCGGTAAAACCTAACGTAAAACGGGTCGTTCTGGAACCCAGCTCGGCTTTCACATTGACGATCTGGCCCCGGCCGAACAGGTTTCGCTGGGCCACGGAACCCACCAGAAAAAGCTTTTCGATGTTACTGTATCCGCCGCCGAAACTGAACTGCCCGGTCGATTTTTCTTTCACATCGATTTTCAGAACCATCTTGTCGTCCGCACTTCCCCGAACGGTATTGACCTGCACATCTTCAAAGAAATCGAGGCGATAAAGGTTGCGGACGCTGCGCTTTAGTTTTGCACCGCTGTAAAGACCCTGCTCGTAAACTTCCAGCTGACGCCGGATAACCTTGTCACGTGTTTTGGTGTTTCCGGCGATGATGATTTCCTCAAAAAAGACCAGGCTTCCCTTGCGGATCTGATAAATAATGTCTACAACCAGCCGGTCTGAATCTTCATTGATGCGCGGGGTCACATCGACATTGGCGTACCCCTCGTCGGAATACAGGTCCCCCAACGCCAGCAGGTCGCTTCGCAAAACCGTGCGATTATAGTATTCCTGCTCCTTGATTGTGATTTTTTTGAAAAGAAGCTCCCGGGGGAAAATCAGGTCGCCCGCTATATCGACCTTCCCTACCCTGTAGCGCGGCCCTTCCTGTATTTTGAAAGTGATGTCGATCCACTTTTCCTTGAATTCCACCAGCGGTTCGCCGATTCGGGCTCGGATATAACCGTTATTGTGATAAAATGCTTCCAGCTTGGCGACATCCTGGTTCAACTCTTCGCTGTCGAATTCCCCGGAATCGGTGATAAACGAGAAAAAGCCTTTCTCCGAGGTCGATATCTGTTTTTTCAGCTGCTTGGTATCGAATCCCCGGTTGCCGACGAAGGTTATACTTTTGATCAGAATCTTGGCTCCTTCATTGACGGTGAATTTGAGGTCGGCCTGGTTGTTGGGCTGCTCGATAACCTCGTATTCCACCTGAGCGCTGTGATAGTTTTTTTCCTTGTATAGCTCCTCAATCCGCTTGAGGTTGTTCTGGATCTGATAGATATTCAAGATCGATCCGGTCTTTATGGTCAGGTTTTCCTCGATTTTTTCGTCGTCATATACCCGGTTTCCCTCGATTCGGATGCGTCGGATGGTGCGTTTTTCCTGCACCCGAAATGTAATTGTCCTGCCCTGTGGATCGTCGTCGGCTTCGATGCGCACATCGTCGAAGTAGCCCATGGCAAAAACCGCTTTGAGATCTTCCGACAGGCTTTTGACCGAATAGATATCTCCGGGTGCCGTTTTTATAAGTCTGCGGATGGCATCTGCCTCGATCCGCTGATTGCCGTCGATGCGTATCTCGGTAACCTTTTTACGCTCGAACAGCGCCAGAACGATATCTTCGGCCAAAGACCTGACCGTGATCGGCAGGTTTTCCAAGCCCTGGCCTTGATTGGAGAAAAGGCGCGGGGGCCGTGTCTGGAAGATATCGAGCAACCGCACGTCCAGGCTGAATTGTTGCCCGATCAAGGTAATGCTTCCAGATAAAACGAATTCCGCTCCAGCCTGCATCCCGGCTTGACGAATCTGCTCCGGAGACCACCCGGTATTTTGAGGCGGCGAAGGAAAGTCTTGCGGAAAAGGCAGGATCGTTGCCCCTTCCGATTCGAGGTGTCTGCCGATGACTACCGGAATTTCGGTTGCCAGGTATCCTACATCTTCAACAGCGTTGATTTCAAACGGCAGCACCAGCACGTTGATCGATTTCTGCGCGGCTCCGGCGCAAAAAGGCAGAAACCAGATCGTCACCAGGATGATCGGACTCAAACGCTTGGGCATAGAAGTCACTCTCAGCGCGCGCTGCCGCCGAACCGATCGGACCGATCCATATCCACCAATCTGCCTTCGAAGATGGTCACCTGCCGGGACATCAAGGAAGCCAGATCGAGATTGTGGGTCACGACCACCATGGTCATGTGCAGTTCCCGGTTCAGTTCCATCAGCAGATCATGAATCTGTTCGCTGTTGCCGATGTCCAGATTTCCGGTCGGTTCATCTGCCAGAAGTATGTCAGGGCTGAGAATCAAAGCCCGCGCCAGGGCCACCCGCTGCTGTTCTCCGCCCGAAAGTTTGGTGACTCGGTGGCCGAGACGATCCTTGAGCCCGACACGCACCAGAATCTTTTCGCCGGCTTCCCTTGCACTGGCCTTTCGCATTCCGTTGATCAGCGCCGGCATCATCGTATTTTCCAGGGCCGTAAATTCGGACAGCAGGTGGTGAAATTGAAAAACAAACCCGACGGACATATTGCGGAAGCGAGCCAGCTTGCGGTCGTTGTAGGCGAACACATCCTCACCCTGCACGAGCAGACTGCCCTTGTCGGGTCGGTCCAGGGTTCCCAAGATGTGCAACAAGGTAGATTTGCCGATACCGGATGCCCCCACAACCGCCAGGGTTTCTCCGGCTGCGATGTCAAAGTGGACGCCACTCAAGATTTCGATGCGCGCACCGCTAATGTTGTAGCCTTTATGCAGGTCCCGGAGCGACATAAAACTGCCGGAGATGACCGGATGACCGTCTTGGGTCTGCGGGGTCACATCAGCCATACCGGATCGCCTCGACCGGGTCGAGTTTGGAGGCTTGACGTGCCGGGTACAGCGTGGCGAGAAAACAGATCACCAACGCTGCGGTGACAATACCCAACACATCCGGCAGCTCCAGTTTTACCGGCAGTTTGGTAGTAAAATAGTAAATGTCGCCGGTTAGCTCGACAATACTGTACCGTTTGAGAACGGCGCATAGTAAAAATCCGCAGACAACACCCAAAGCGGTCCCTACCAGACCGATGACCATTCCCTTGAATACAAAGATCTTTCGGATTTGTTGATCCGTGGCGCCCATCGCTTTGAGAATGGCAATATCGCGGGTTTTTCCCATAACCATCATGATAAGGGTGCTGGCAATGTTAAAAGCCGCCACCAATATAATGAGCGTCAGGATGATAAACATGGCGGCTTTTTCCAGCTTGAGCGCCGTGAATAGGTTCTGGTTTTTTCGGATCCAATCCCAGGCCCAGTATGGAAATCCGAGGTCGGAAACAAACTGATCGGCAACATCCCTCGCCCGGTAGATATCTGAAACCCGCGCTTCCACACCGGATACTGCATCGCCCATCTGCATTAGGTTCTGGGCATCCTTTAAGTGAATATATGCAAAGGAGCCGTCAAAATCGTACATACCGGATTCAAAATAGCCGGTCACCAGAAATTGCTTCATTGCCGGCAGGTGCCCGATGGGCGAGAGCATGCCTCGGGGAGAAATTAGGTACACCGGTTCTCCCTTGACCACTCCCAGGCTGCGGGCCAATTCTCTTCCCAGCACGATTCCGGGAGCAACCCGGTCGGTGGGGGTGGCGGAAATACCGGATGAGGGCTCGGACAAAGGAAGATTCTCCAACGTTTTGATTACGCTCCCGGCCGTTCGCGGGTCGATACCCCTGAGAACCGCCCCGGATACACCGCTGGCAGAACGCAACATCACCTGGTGATAGATTACCGGCGATGCGGCTTCGACACCGCTGACGGTTCGGGCGTATTCGGTAATTCGCCGGTAGTCCTTCATCGGCTCACCATGGCGCATGATTACCACGTGAGCCTGCCCGCCGAGAATCCGGGATTTGAGATCGGATTCAAATCCCGACATGACCGCTATGATAACGATCAATGCCATGACTCCCACCATCACCCCTGCAGTTGAAAGGATGGTGATCAGGGATATGAAAGCCTGCTTTTGCCTGGCGCGCAGGTACCGTCCGCCGATGAAATATTCGAAATTCATAATCGCAGAGGATTGCGGCTTGACCGAAGGGGAAATATGTTCAAGCTGATAGTTGAACGGGTGCAATGTTAACAACGGTACCGAAAAAGCGTATGCAAAATAGCAATTAATGCCCCGGTACCATTTTCTATATCAGCTGGGTGTCAACCGTTTCGCCCAACTTACTGGTCAGCATGGTGCCGCAATAAGTTCCTTATCTCACCCCCTCTCAACGCGCTTCATGTGCGGAAACAGGATGACCTCTCGAATTGAAGCTGCATTGGTCAGTAGCATGACCACCCGATCGATTCCGATTCCCTCACCGGCGGTAGGCGGCATTCCGTACTCCAGGGCTTCAATATACTCTTCATCCATCCAGTGAGCCTCTTCGTCCCCTTCTTGCCGTCTGGCCAGCTGCTGGAGAAATCGGTCTTTCTGATCGGCCGGATCATTCAACTCGGAAAACCCGTTGGCGATTTCACGACCGCCAATAAACAGTTCAAACCGGTCGGTCAGGTCCGGATCCTGGTCGCTGCGCCTCGAAAGCGGGGAAACCTCCACCGGATAACCCGTGATAAAAGTGGGTTGAATCAATCTGGGTTCCACCAGCGCGTCGAACAGTTTGGTGATGATCTTTCCGGTTTGTCCGGTTTTGGTGATCTTGACGTTTTTGCGCGCGGCAAATTCCAATAACGGCTTCCGCTGGCTCAACAATTGGGGCTCGAGGCCCCCGATCGACTCCAATGCCCCGGCCAGGGTCATCCGCTGCCACTTACCGGCCAGTTCGATGGTCTCGCCCTGGTATGGGATCGAAGTAGAGCCGAGAACCGTGCCGGCAACCTCGGCCAGGAGCTTTTCAGTCAGATCCATCAAGTCTTCGTAAGTGGCATAGGCCTGATAGAACTCCAGCATGGTAAATTCCGGGTTGTGCTGACTGGAAACGCCCTCGTTTCTGAAATTGCGATTGATTTCGAAAACCCTCTCGAACCCACCGACCACCAGCCGCTTCAGATAAAGCTCCGGTGCGATACGCAAATACAAATCCATACCCAGCGCATTGTGGAAGGTTTTAAACGGGGCTGCCTCTGCACCACCCGGAATGGGCTGCATCATGGGCGTTTCTACTTCCATATAGTCGTGTCTGAGAAAGAACTCACGAAAGGACTGGGTGATGCGGGACCTCAACATAAAGATCTCCCGCACCTCGGCATTCATCATCAGGTCGATGTAACGCTGCCGATAACGTTTTTCCGGGTCGCGAAGTCCGTGGAATTTTTCCGGCAGGGGTCGAATCGCTTTGCTCAGCAGGGTCAGTGAATTGGCCAGTATCGTCCACTCACCGGTCCGGGTTTTAAACGCCGGTCCGACCATGCCGATGAAATCGCCGATGTCCAGCTGTTGGAAAAAGTTGTAATCGTCGCTTCCGATCCGGTCTTTGCGGATGTAAACCTGCAACTGGCCGGATCGATCCCGAAATCGAATAAAGGCAGTTTTTCCGAATCGATTGATGGCCATGACCCGGCCGGCAACCGTAAAGACCGGATCGGAATCGGTGATGCTTTGGCTGGAATCTTCCACCAGCCGACGAATTTCACCGACGGTATGCAGGGCCTTAAAGTGATTCGGATACAACTGGTAGCCTTGTTGCTGTAACTCGCTGGCCTTTTGTCGACGTTTCGCCAGTATATCGCTGGCACTGTCCTTCGTCATCGCTGACTTGGAACTCCCGTGTTATGCGGTGGGCGGTCGTCGGGCCGGAACTCACCACACCGCCGTTTTCATCGCTCTTCGAGGCCTGGAAAAGCCCATTTCTGATAAATCATTCGTGATCTTTTGCTGAGAAAGGTAAATTTGGATAGATACTCGATTTGCCTTGTGGTGTCAAGCGCGAGTTGGCGGGTCTGTACGTTTCAGGTGGACGGCAAAAGTGGTCCCGGTTCCTTGCCGGCTTCGCACTTCCAGGTGGCTGTCGTAAGACTCCAGAATGCTGTGAACGATCGACAGACCGAGCCCGGTGCCGTTTTGTTTAGTGGTGAAAAACGGATCGAAAATCGATCCAATCACCTCTGTGGATATGCCGCATCCGGTGTCGGATATCTCCATACAGGCGCGCCGGCCCTTGGCAGAAAAAAGGTTGATGTCGATTCTGCCGCTGCCGTCAATCGCCTCTGCAGCATTCAACAGCAGATTCCATAGTATCTGACGAAAATGAATCGGATCCATCTGGATGCAAATACCGGATGCAATCTGTTTCTGAATGGAAACCTTTTCTCTGCAGGAATCGTCTTTATCGAAGAGTTCCACCGTCTCGGTAATCGCCCGACTCAGATCAATGATTTCCGACTTGCCTGCCGGTGGTCGGGCGAACAGCAGAAAATTATTCACCAGGGAGCTAAGGCGATCCGCCTCTCGAAGAACGATCTTCATCAACCGGGCGTGTTCTGTGTCCAGCTGGATCCCATCTTTCAGGATTTGGATCGAACCGGTCAAGGAGGCCAGCGGATTCTTAATTTCATGAGCCAACCCGGCAGCCATTTCACCGATGACGGCCATTTTCTCCACGCGCTTTACCTGGTCTTCCATCGCCCACAGTTCTTTCCTGGTCCTGCGAGTCTGCTCGGCCAAAAAACTGCTTAGAAATCCAACGGCGAAGCAAGCCAGGGTAGTGATAAGAATTTTGTAAAGAACTTGAGAAATGGGCGAATGCAGCGCTGTGAGTCCTTCATCAATAACGAAGGGGCTGATCCAGTCGTTATATTCGGACACAACCAGCGCAGCGTACTGCAAACTGCACAGCAGGGCAATGACCATACTGCCCTTCCGGTAAAGGAGCATACTCGAGTAGATGATCACGACCAGATATAAAAAGGAAAATATACTGGAAAAGTTTCCCGTGACGTATATGATCATTGAAACAACAACGGAATCGATGCTGATCTGCAAGTAGGCGAGCCACAAGACCTCCCGGATTCGGGTCAGCATTATCGAGTAAAAAAAAGAGAGGACAAATATACCGGTGATCAGCCCATAAAGTACCAGCAGCGATGGAGCCAGCGGTGAGGGGGATTTCCCGAGTTGCACAATGGCGGTGGAACCGAGCAAAAGGGTGGTAAACAAGACCCGGGCAAACATCAGCCACTTCAACCGGAAATGCAGGTCTTCGGAATGTGATGCTGAGCTGCCCATTGGTTGGAGAATCATCGGCTCGGCTTCTAGCGATGGCAGTAAGGATGGATAAACTCGTTCAGCAGGTCGGACACTTTGATTTCACTTGCCGATTTCCTTTCGATCAGCCCCCAATGGTACCGGCCATCTTGAAGATCGGCAGATACATGGCCACTACCAGGCCACCGATGGTAACACCCAGAAATACCAGCATGAACGGTTCAATCAGCGCGGTCAGGTTCTCCACGGCCTGGTCGACTTCCTCATCGTAAAAAAGGGCGATTTTATCGAGCATGGCATCCAGGGCTCCGGTGGATTCGCCGACTGCGATCATCTGGCAAACCATGGAGGGAAACACCCCGCTTTCCTGCAGTGGGTCGGCCATGGTACGACCCTCGGCGATATCGGATCGTACAGCGTAAATGGCCTTTTCAATAGTTTTGTTGCCGGAGGTTTTGGCAACGATATCCAGCGCTTCGAGGATCGCGACACCGCTGGAGAGCATGGTTCCCATCGTACGGGTGAATTTGGCCACCGCCACCTTGCGAACGAGCAAGCCGATGATCGGAAATCGCAGAATCGCCTCATCGACGATCTCCCGGCCTCTTTCGGTGCGATATACGCGCCGGAACGCAAAAATGCCCAGGATCAATGCGATGATCAGGTAAACGACGTTTTTCTTCGTGAAATCGCTAACGTCGATGACCATCTGGGTAAAGGCCGGCAACTCACTGCCGAACTCATCGAACATGTCCTGAAAGACCGGGATGACAAATACCAGGATGACAATCAGCACCACCACCGCAATGGCCAGGGTGACGATCGGATAGGTCATGGCACCTTTGACCTGGGACTTCAATCGGGCGGCTTTCTCCATGTAACTCGACAGCCTCCGCAGGATGGTGTCGAGGATACCGCCGGCTTCTCCGGCCGTGATCATATTTACAAACAGGTCATCGAAATGCTTGGGGAATTTTTTCAATGATTCTGCCAATGTGGCGCCGCTTTCGACCGATTCTTTGATTTGTTTGAGCATTTGCTGGAAGGTGGCGTTTTCCTGCTGAGAGTAAAGGATCTCAAGGCACTGGATGATGGGAAGACCGGCATCGATCATGGTGGAGAACTGTCTGGCAAAAAGGATGATATGTTGTTCTTTGACCTTCGGCTGCAGAAACGAAACACTGGCGAATAGATCTTTTGGTTTTAGCTTTATTTTCGACGGCTCGATCTTTACCTTGCGAAGGTGCGCGCGTACCGCATCTATAGAAGGCGCTTCATACTCCCCCTTCTTTTTGTCGCCACGTGCGTTTTTTCCTTGCCAGATGAAAACCGGCATAACCAGCCCCCTTTGCCACCCAGCTTCGGTGCTCTCGAACAGAAAGTGCTGCGGATCGTCAATCGGCTTGTCAGCCCCGGCTGCAAAAAATCCACTTGCCGCGTCCGACAAGCAATAGGCCGCGGCACTGATCGCAATGACGCCGGTTATCGACGAATTATATGCGGGCCGGGCCTATACAAGAGAATGATATGGATTTCAGAGTAATGTTGGTTTCCGCCAAAATTTGTAGTTCGATTTGATATACATTGTAACATAATGTCTTTAGATCGACAATATCTTTTGGAATGATTGCAAATTCGCTCCATATGTGAGAGTCTGTTTCGATTGAAATTCGATATCCAGTCGAACAAAATCTATGGCATCCAGACGCAAAAAAATTCCGCAGGGTCTCACCGTAATCACCACCCACATCAACGCGGACTTCGACGCGGTGGCATCTATGCTGGCCGCTCAAAAACTCTATCCGAATTCAGTGGTGGTATTCCCCGGTTCACAGGAAAAAAATCTACGAAATTTTTTTGTAAATTCGATGGCTTATCTGTTCAACATGGCGGATATAAAGGACATTGACTCCGCCGAAATCCGGCGTCTGGTCCTGGTAGACACTCGCCAGCCGCACCGCATTGGCAAGCTGTCGCAGTTGCTCGAATTAGAGAACCTGGAAGTTCACACATACGACCATCACCCACCAAAAGCCAATGATGTCAGGGCAGATCTCGAGCACGTGCGCATTACCGGTGCCACGGTAACCATATTGACGGAAATCATCGCCGAGCGGAAGATCGACATTTCACCTGACGAGGCCACCATCATGTGTCTCGGCATATACGAGGATACCGGCTCGTTTACCTTTTCCTCCACAACCGAAGCCGATTTTCGAGCGGCGGCCTTTTTGCTATCCAAGGGCGCCAACCTGAACATCGTCTCGAGCCTTATCAGTCGAGAAATAAACCCGGAGCAGGTAGGGCTGCTCAGCGACATGATCCAGGCGGCCACCCGATACAGCATCACCGGCATTGAGGTGCTGGTAACCTCGGTATCGAGGGACACTTACGTACCCGATTTTGCTTTCCTGGTGCAAAAAATGGTGAAGATGGAAAATCTTGACGCCATATTCGCCATCGCCCGCATGGAAGATAAAATGTACGTGGTTGCCCGCAGCCGAATCGGGGAAGTTGATGCAGGTTCCATTCTCGAAAAACTGGGCGGTGGAGGGCATCCATATGCCGCGGCCGCCACGATTAAAAATAGAACCCTTACCCAGGTCGAACATCAATTGGTTGATTTGCTCTACAAGAATATACGCTCCCGGCGACTGGCCCGGGACTTGATGTCGGCCCCACCGATTTCCGTCTCCGTCGACACGAACTGCCGACTGGCCAGCGAAATGCTGACCCGCTATAACATCAACGCACTGCTGGTCACCACGCCGTCCGCAGATGTTTCCGGTAAAAGCGAACTGGCCGGATTCATCACCCGCCAGGTGATCGAAAAAGCCCTTTTCCATAAACTCGATCAGGTGCCGGTGAACGAGTACATGACCACCGAGGTGGTTGATGTGGGGCCGGAATCAGACCTGACGGAAATCCAGGAAAAAATTATCGAACACAAGCAGCGCATCCTGCCGGTCATAGAAAAGGATCGAATTCTGGGCGTCATCACCCGTACCGACCTGCTGAACATTTTGGTGCGGAAAAACAAGTCGGAAGAAGTCACTTCACCGGACCTGCAACTCAAACCAGGGCTCGCCCGCAAGCGCCCCATCGCTAAATTCATGCGAGAGCGGCTGCCGCAGCGAATCATTGATCTGCTGAAAGCAATCGGAACCACTGCAGACGATATCGGGTTTTCGGCCTTTGTGGTGGGCGGTTTCGTTCGGGACTTGTTCCTGTACCGACCCAATGAGGACATCGACATCGTTATCGAAGGCGACGGAATCGCTTTCGCCCGCAATTTTGCAAAGAAGGCGGGCGCCCGCATCCATGCTTACCAGAAATTCGGTACGGCCGTGATCACTTTTCCCGACGGATTCAAAATCGATGTCGCCTCGGCAAGGATGGAGTATTATAAATTTCCAGCGGCGCTTCCCATCGTAGAGATGAGTTCCATTAAACTGGATTTGTACCGCCGCGATTTTACCATTAATTGCCTGGCAATCCAGCTGAATGCCCACCGTTTCGGTGTCCTGATCGATTTTTTCGCGGCTCAAAAGGACATCAAAGAAAAAGTGATCCGCGTGCTGCACAATCTGAGCTTTGTAGAAGACCCAACCCGGGTGTTTCGGGCCATTCGCTTTGAACAACGCTTTGGATTTACGGCCGGTAAACTGACCACCGGTTTGATAGAAAACGCAGTCAAGATGGATTTTTTCAAACGCCTGAGCGGCAAACGGGTTTTTACCGAACTGCGTCAGATTCTGGAGGAGGAAAATCCAACCCCGGCGATGGTCCGGCTGGATGATTTTGACCTGCTGAAGGTGATCCATCCCTCGATCTTACTGAATAAAGAGATGATATTATCATTCAATACCGTCCGGAAGGTCCTGGCATGGTATGATTTGCTTTTTCTGGAAGAATCGTATATGAGGTGGACCGTTTATTTTCTGGCCCTGATCCGGCGCATAGACAAAAGCACCACGGAAGAGATCTGCAGGCGGTTTGAGCTGGCACCGCGTCATCGCAGGCTGTTCACTGTCGAAAGGCTACAAGCCGAAGAGTGCCTGACATGGTTGGAGCGCAAGAGAAAAACAAAAAACAGCCAGCTTTATAACAAGCTGATCGGTTTCAGAATAGAATTGATACTGTACATGATGGCCGTCACGCGAAAAGAGACCGTCAAACGGGCCATATCCCAGTATATCACCGCCCTGCGTTACGTTCGCATCTCCCTGCGGGGTGAGGATATCAAAAATATGGGCCTTGAGCCCGGTCCGATCTATCGCGAGGTCCTTCATTCGGTTCTGGAAGGCAAACTGGACGGCAAGCTGAAAACCAAGAAGGACGAAGTTCAGTTTGTGAAGCAGTATTTGAAAGCTGCAGCCGCACCGCAATGATGGTGGTAAAACGGCTGGCAGCCCTTGCCGAGGATCTCGGGATTAAAATCCGTTGAACAACCATTCCCCGGGATGCTGCCGAGTGCAGCGGTAAACTCGATGGCTTGGACATCCCGGGGAACTCTTTTGCCTGCACTTTGCATGAAAAGACCGCAACCATTCCGGCAGCGGACTGAGCAGATTTATTCTTTTCGCCAGCCATCAGCGAAGTCAGGAGAAACTCTATGAAATTGAAAAAGCGCGTTCTAAGTGGTATGCGGCCAACCGGCCCCCTCCACCTCGGCAATCTGCTGGGGGCCCTTTCCAATTGGGTGCGGATACAGAAAGAGTATGACTGCTTTTTTTTCATCGCCGATTGGCACGCCCTGACCAGTGATTATGAAACACCGGATCAGATCAGCGGATACATCCGGGAGATGATGATCGACTGGCTCAGCGTCGGCTTAACGCCGGAAAAGAGCACGCTGTTTGTCCAGTCCGATATAAAGGAGACCGCCGAACTTTGCCTGCTTCTTTCGATGATCACCCCTGTTCCCTGGCTCGAGCGAAATCCGACTTACAAAGATCAAATCGCGCAGCTCGCCAATAAGGATCTCTCGACTTTCGGCTTTCTGGGCTACCCGGTACTGCAGGCAGCAGACATCATTATGTATAAGGCCAACGGAGTTCCTGTCGGGGTCGATCAGGTTCCGCACGTGGAAATTACCCGTGAAATTGCGCGACGTTTCAATTACCTGTACGGAAACGTGTTTCCCGAGCCGGACGCCATTCTGACTGAAACGCCAAAGATCCTTGGCATCGATCGGCGCAAAATGAGCAAAAGTTACAACAATGCTATTTACCTCTCCGACAGCCCCGAAGTGATTTCCGAGAAAGTCGGTCAGATGATCACCGATCCCCAGAGGGCCCGGCGGAGTGATCCGGGAGATCCGGATGTTTGCAACGTTTTCAGCTTCCATAAACTTTACACCGATTCGCAAACGGTCACCGATATCGATGCCCAGTGCCGATCAGCGAAGATTGGATGCGTAGAGTGCAAAAAAATCATGGCGCGAAACATGGTCGACGCACTCAGTCCGATTCGTGAAAAGCGTGCATATTATCTCGATCGACCCGAGCTGGTGGAGCAGATCATCTCCGAAGGCGGACAACGGGCCCGCCAGGTGGCCGAGCTGACAATGGCGGAAGTCCGCGCGGCAATGAAGATATGACGATGACAGAAGAAGACTACCAGGTTAATTTATCGGATGTTTTTGAAGGTCCCATGGACCTGCTGCTCCACCTTATCAAGAAAAACGAGGTAAACATTTACGATATTCCCATCGCCGTAATCACAAAGCAGTATCTGGAATACCTGGAATGGATGAAGGCATTGAACATCGACTTTGCCGGAGAGTTCATTGTAATGGCCTCGACACTGACCCAGGTTAAATCCAGGATGCTGCTGCCGGCGGCTTCCGATCAGGACGGGGAGGAGGAAGACCCGCGGATGGAGATCGTGCGGCCGCTGACGGAGTATCTGCAAATGAAGTCAGCCGCTGATGTGCTGGCCCGAAGGACGCTGCTGGGTGAAGGCACCTTCACTCGCACCGGCGGGGAGGTTCGCCAGCTATTTGCACAGGATGATCAACTGATCCAGATCGGGCTGTTCGAACTGATCGATGCTTTCCAGCAGATTCTGCAAAAAATTGCCCCGGAGGACCGCCTGGATCTGACGGCCGACCGAATTTCCGTTAAAGACCGAATCAGCGAATTGGTGGATATGTTCGAAAAAAAGGAATCCTTAACCTTCGAAGAGCTGTTCTCAGAGCATCCCGGTCGCACGGAAGTGATCGTTACTTTCCTGGCCATTTTGGAGATGGTGAAACTTGCCCTGATCCGCCTGGCCCAGCATTCCCAGACCGGGGTGATCCGGCTATTTTACCAGTGATGGAAGATCTCAAAAATATTGTCGAAAGTATCCTGTTTGTGGCCGAAGAGCCTCTGACGGTTGATCGAATCAAGCGGGTTGTGGCCGATGCCGATACCACCGAAATTCGCGCTGCGCTGCAGGCCCTGTCACAGGAGTACGAGGACAGAGAGGGAGGATTTTATCTGCGCGAAGTCGCCGGCGGCTTCCAGTTCCGTACCCGGCCGGATTACACCGAATGGGTCAAACGGCTGCTGATGCCCAAACCACCGAGGCTCAGTCGGGCGGCATTGGAGACGCTGGCGATCATCGCTTACAAACAGCCGGCGATTCGCAGTGACATTGAACACCTGCGTGGTGTGGACTGTGGTGGTGTCTTGCGGGTGCTTCTGGAGCGCAACCTCATTCGGGTTCTCGGTCGCAAGGACATTCCCGGAAGACCACTGATTTACGGCACCACCCGGCGATTTCTGGAAGTTTTCGATTTAAAAGATCTCAAGGAGCTGCCTTCACCGGAGGAAATCGAATCGGTGGCCAGGGAAAAGTTTGATCTGATCGAAGAACTGGAACAGACCGACGCCGAAGCGGATTCGACATCGGAGCAGCAACCGGATGTCGCGAATTTCGAATCCGCCGAGGCGTTGACCGATAGTCGGAATTCAGGGGCAGCCGATCAGGGAGAAACCGAGGCGATAGCCGCAGACAAAGACACCGACGGAAACGGCGATCGAAAAAATGCTTGACTTCGAAGATGATAACCCACTATGTTTAGCCCGTTTTTGTCGATGGGGAATTGCAGCCGGTTTACCGCTCTGAAGGGCATGAATGGATGAAGGAGACCGAATGAATCGCTCGGGTGTGATCAGCGTACTGAAGGAAGAGTCGAATTTAAGTCGCAAGGAAGCAGAAAAAATCACGGATGTTTTCTTCAACACCATCGAAGAGACGCTGGTCGAGGGCGAGCGGGTCGAAATCAGAGGATTCGGCAGCTTTACGGTAAATGAGTACAAATCGTATACCGGCCGCAACCCGAAAACCGGCGTGCAGATTGACGTGCCGGCAAAAAAGCTTCCTTTCTTTAAAGTCGGCAAGGAGTTAAAGGATCGCGTCGACTATTAGGTTTTGATACGCCACGGGCGGTTAACTCAGCGGGAGAGTGCTACCTTCACACGGTAGAAGTCACTGGTTCAAATCCAGTACCGCCTACCATAATGATAAAAAGGGCTCATGGCTGTCGCCTTGAGCCCTTTTTTTACGGAAAAATGACCAGCCTGTGATCGAAACTGCCGTCACCCGCCGGTTATCCAAACATGTAGAACCCCAACGCTTTGTCGGATGGATCGGACGCATGAACGGAAGTGAACGCAACGCCCAGTTCCTGACCGAATATTTTCTTTATCTCGACCTCCTTGCGGATCAACGAGCGGTTGGTGTCATCGAGTTGAAATTCGATCATGAGCCGGTCTCCGACGACAAAAGGAGGGTTCTCGTTTAACCTGATTTTCAATCCGGAACGCGAAAGATCGATGACTTTCGTAAACCCCTTGTCCGCCGGGCGGCCATCGACTAAGTGTGTGTAAGTGCCCGGCAGATTTACAATCTTTCGGTACTGTCCCCGCCGTTCGATCACAACCCGATACTGGTGCCCGCAGTGTTTGCATTTTACCTTGACACGGTCGACCGTTTCCAGCTCTTTATGCTCTGCCACGTTTACTACCCGCGGGCTCTCGCACTGCGGGCAGGTAAAGGTCACCATTTTGCTTGAGCTGATGTAAACTTTCTGGACCATAGTTGCCGATCAACAGACGCACTGTGTTCAAATGGAGAGGATAATTACCTTTAAATACAAAATTATAAATCATGTTCACCGAAAAATCAATTGATTGACAATTCTGCAAAAACATAATAAATTACTATGGTTACACACAAATTTCCTCGGTTGGCCCTGCCGGCAACCATTTGATCCGTGCACGCTTGTTCAGCGCCAACCACAAGGAGACTCGGTCATCATGATAAAGGCCCGAAGCAGATTTGCAACGGCCCGGTTGGTTCTTCTGTCGTCGATACTGGTGTTGCTGGTAGTGCCTGCCGACGCCCAGCAGCAGATGGGTGATATCACAGTGGATGCGGAAGGCATCGGCACATCCCTAAAGGATGCCACCCTGAAGGCCAAGCGCGAGGCGGTGGAAACCGGCATCGGCACGATTCTTATATCCCAGACCGAAATCAAAAATTACGAGTTGCAGAAAGATATCATCCTCACGCGAACTCTCGGATCCGTCAGATCGTATGAAGTGCTGGAGGTAACCCGAAAGCCGGATAAAACAGTTTCTGCAAAGATAAGGGCCACCGTCTCGCTGGCAGGCATCAAGGAGGACCTGGCAGCCCTTAAAATCCTGCTCGAATCAATGGACAAACCCCGTATGATGGTGGTCATTGACGAAGGCGGTGGCCATGAAGCCGAGAGCGCAATCGTCGACTATCTCGGCGCAAAAGAGTTTGAACTGGTTGATCCGGCCGTGGTGGCGGCGCTGATGAAAAAAGAAGCTGCTCTCGTGGACAAAGCCGCCGCCGGTGACCCCGCGGCAGCCGCCAGTATCGGCAGCGAAAACGGAGCCGAGTTTGTACTTGCCGGACGCGTCACAAAAAGTGCCGCGGACAGCGATGTGCTGAAAGGAACCGGTCTGGTATCCGGGCAGGCCTCCATCGCTGCAAAGGTGATCAATTGCTCCAATGCCAGGATTATCGCCGCCAAGTCAGTCCAGAGTTCCGCAGCGCACCTTTCCGCAGAGGTGGCCGCGGCTGTGGCCGCCGGAAAGGCCGGCAGGAAACTGATGGACGAAACCCTCTTCGAGGCGATCGTCGCCTCTTTTCAGGATGCGGTCAACAACGGGCTGCCACTGGAGGTATCCATCCATCCGGTGACCTCTTACAAACAGCAGAAGGCTCTGCAGGAGCGCCTCCGAAAAATCGAAGATGTTGTATCGGTTAACAAGCGCAGTTACGGTAACCGGCGGTTGAAGCTCACCATCTTTTTCAAGGGCACTGCCGATACGTTCAGTGACGCCGTTGACGGACAGGCTTTTCAGGGCAATACGTTGTCGATTATCGAGGTGGAAGGCAGCCGGATAGGCATTCAACTCAATTAGTTTCGGCAAGGGTCGGCAGTAGATTTGAACCTGCTGGTAAAAATGTGGATCGAACGCCAAATTGAGATAGGTTCATGTTTCACGGCCGCGTCCAGGCACCACCCGTTCACGTAATGCAGCGGCAGATCATTGTTCGTTGCTGAAGGAGCGCAGGCATGCGAGAAGCTGAAATCAAACTGGAAATGTACAGTATCATCCCCCAGCTTTTCCGACTGATCAACGAATTGTCGGAAGATCAACAAGTGACGATTCTCAAACAGGTTTCCAAGGGAAACCTGAAAAAACATCTTTTCAAAGCCATTGTCGACATGACCGATGTCCAGCAGATGAATCTGCTCAAGCAACTCGAGTCACTTGCGGTGAACGATACATCCGTCAAAACCGTCAGTCTGGATGACGATGAAGAGGCTTCCATGCGCGGACATCGCCGCAAACGCTGTTTGCTGAACGTAACCTACAGCTCTGAAGGAAAAGAGTTTAAAGATTACATCCTCGATATCAGCAGCGTCGGCGTTTTTATCGAAACCGAAGAAACGTTTGCCGTCGGCCAGCAAATTGTACTGAACTTTACGCTGCCCAACTATCAACAACCGTTGAAGCTCGATTCCAGTGTTGCCTGGATCGGTCATAGAGGTATCGGTGTAAAATTCAAACACCTGTCACCGTATCAGGAAGAGATCATTCATTCCTACATCGCGAAAGATGAGCGGGCATAATCGCTTCTGTCCGTCTGATCATCCGCACAGGCCACCACCGTCAACCCGCGCTTTCGAGAACACCGGCGAATTCTCATGATCCCGCCTTTAAATACCCAATGACAATCGTCAGCGCCACCCGGTTTTTGCCGACTGCTGGAACTCCCCAATCTGTCTCCATGTTGACCTGGTAAGGCAAAAATGATAAAATTGAGTCATTCAAACAGTTTAACTGTTTAAGCGCGAGCCAACCGGACTTTTGGTCCCTTCAAAGCAGGTTGGATTCGGCCA
>JAHEIV010000222.1 GCA_024639205.1 Deltaproteobacteria bacterium
GCAGTGCTGCAAATGACCCGATAAGCATAATCAAAACCCGGTGTCAGGGTGTCACTGAAACCAAGCCGCTGCTGCCGGGTTTCGCCGGGGGCGCTTTTCGGTACTGCCACGTCTGCTGCCCTTTGAAACGATGCGTTGCAATCGATGCAATCTGCGTCAGCCAGCGCACGCTGTGCCCGGTAAACGGTGCATCCGGCTACGTGGCTTGTTTGCCGAGCGCTCGGGTGGGGTATCGTCCAGGCAAGCAGCACACGGTTGTCGGTCAATTCGTAGGAAAGATCCGTAACGGCAGCCGGTCGATACCGTTGCGGGGGAAACGGCGGCCCTTTTTTGCCGCATCCCCAAATCAATCCTGCCCAGGTGACCGAGACAGCCAGGATCACCAACAGACCGGCTGATCGAGTCGGTTGCAATCGTTTATCCAGAATTACGCTCCCAGCTTTTTTTTCGCCTGCGCTATCGCGGCTTTCACGTTTTCGGACGCCGTGCCACCGGCTGACTTTCTTCGATCGATCATGGCTTCCGGGGTAAGAACCGCAAATACATCCGCCCGGATTTGCTTTGAAAAAGAATTCAGCTCTTCCAGCGTGAGCTCGTGCAGCTCCTTTCCATTTTCCAGCGCATATGCCACCGCTTGTCCCACGCAGTGATGGGCGCTGCGAAACGGCATCCCGTTGTTGACCAGGTAATCGGCCAGGTCGGTGGCGTTCAAAAATCCGGCTTCGGCCGCCTTGCGCATCACCTGCCGGTTTACGATCAACTCGGGCAGCATTCGGCACAATACTGTCATGCACGCCTGCAGCGTGTCGACGGTATCAAAGAGCAGAACCTTGTCTTCCTGCATATCGCGGTTATAGGTCAGCGGCAAGGATTTTAGCAGGGTCAGCATGGCCATTAAATTACCGAATACACGTCCGGTTTTGCCCCGCACCAGCTCCGGCACGTCCGGATTTTTTTTCTGCGGCATGATGCTGCTGCCGGTGGCAAATGCATCCGGCAACTCGATAAAACCGAATTCAGCGGTAGACCACAAGATGAGCTCTTCTGCCAGGCGGCTCAGGTGCACCATGCACAGGCCGGCGGCTGCAAGATACTCCACAACGAAATCCCGGTCGGATACCGCATCCATGCTGTTGGCGGTCACTGCGGGAAAATCGAGCAGCTCCGCCGTGTAGGCTGGATCGATGGGATAAGTGGTGCCCGCCAACGCCGCCGTGCCAAGAGGCATCACATCGATCCGCTTGAGGCAATCGGCAAAACGCTCCGCGTCCCGGGTAAACATTTCCAAGTAGGCCATAAAGTGGTGGGCCAGCAGCACCGGTTGCGCCCGCTGCAGATGGGTGTAGCCCGGCACGATCACGTCCAGGTTCTTCTCGGCCAGGTGAACCAGCACCTTTCTCAGCTCTTGCAGCACGCTGATATCCTGCCCGACAGCCTCCCGCAAAAACATGCGCATGTCCAGGGCCACTTGGTCGTTGCGGCTTCTTGCCGTGTGGAGTTTCAGCGCCACCTTGCCGACCTCCTGCACCAGCCGGGTCTCGATGTGCATGTGAATGTCTTCCAGCCCTTCGTCGAAAACAAAGTCTCCGTGGTCCAATTCCCGTTTGATCTTTCCGAGACCCTGAATCAGCGTGGTTGCCTCTGCATCGGTTATGATACCGCAACTGGCCAGCATGCGACAGTGGGCGATACTGCCCTGAACGTCATAGGGATACAGGCGCCGATCGAAACCGATCGAAGCGGTGAATATTTCCACCAGGCGGTCGGTTTTTTGTGCAAATCTTCCGTTCCAGGTTTTCTCTGACATTTTTCAATCCGGGATTTATGATAGTTTTTGGGTGCGGCGCATTTGCTGGATGCGAAGGCGCAGAGCGTTCAGCCGTATAAATCCTTCAGCGTCGCGCTGACTGTAAACGTCGTCGGCTTCAAAGGTGGCAAAATCCTCACTGTAAATCGATTCGTCAGACTTGCGTCCTAAAATGGTGCAGTTTCCCTTGTAGAGTTCCATGCGCACAACGCCGGAGATCGTCTGCTGGGAAGTATCGATCATTTCCTGCAGCAGCGCCATTTCCGGCGAAAACCAGAACCCGTTGTAAATCAACGTTGAATACTGCGGGATCAGCGAATCGCGCAGATGCATGACCTCGCGATCCATGGTGATCGATTCCAGAGCCATGTGAGCATTGCGCAGTATGGTGCCGCCGGGGGTTTCGTACACCCCCCGCGACTTCATCCCGACGAATCGGTTCTCGACTATATCGACCCTGCCGATACCGTGCTTGCCGCCCAACCGGTTCAGCTCCGACAGCAGCTCCGCAGCAGACAGCTCACGGTCGTTCACCGCCACCGGGTTTCCCTGCCGAAATTGGAGTTCGAGTACTTCGGGACTGTCGGGAGCATCCTTGGGCGAAACGGTCAGCGTGAAAATGTCTTCCGGTGGCTGCTGCCAGGGATCCTCCAAAAGGCCGCCCTCGTAACTGATGTGCAGCAGGTTTCCGTCGGTGCTGTATGGTTTTGCATGAGTGGTCGGCACGGCGATACCGTGTTTTTCGGCAAAAGCCATCAGTGCCGTACGGGAGTTCAGGTCCCATTCGCGCCACGGAGCGATGATTCGAATGGTCGGATCATGAGCGAAGTATCCGAGTTCGAAGCGCACCTGGTCGTTGCCTTTGCCGGTGGCGCCATGACTGACGGCGTCGGCGCCCTCTTGCCGGGCGATCTCCACCTGCCGCTTGGCGATCAGCGGTCGCGCCAGCGATGTGCCGAGCAGATACTTGCCCTCGTAGATGGCATTGGCTCGAAAGGCCGGGAAAACGTAATCGCGGACAAAGGATTCCTTCAAGTCTTCGACATAGATTTTCGAAGCGCCGGTGTTGCGAGCATTTTCTTCGATCTTTTTGAAGTCTTCCTTCTGCCCGATGTCTGCTGAAAAGGTAATGACTTCGCATCCGTATGTCTCAACGAGCCATTTGAGAATCACCGATGTATCCAAACCACCGGAGTAGGCCAGCACGACTTTTTTTACTTTTTCCATCACGGTAACTCTCCCCTGATGCGCTTATTATCGAGGATTACTTCCCTTTGGCATCGGCGGCGGCAAGCAAACCATCCAGGCATTCGATCAGCCCATCGATCTGTTCTGTGGTAATCGTCAACGGAGGAACGAACCGCAACACCTTTTCCTGGATGCAGTTGATTAAAAACCCCTGTCGCATGCAGGCCTGAACGATCGATTCTCCGTCGACCCAAAGCTGCATGCCCAGGAGCAATCCCATTCCGCGGACTTCCCGCACGACGTCATGTCGCTCCTGGAGCTGTCGCAGCCGTTTTTGAAAGTAGGCGCCGGTCTGCCGACAGTTATCCAGTACGTTTTCTTCCGTTAATATCCGCAGCACTTCAATTGCAGCTGCCGACACCAGGGGAGTGCCCCCGAAAGTGCTGGCATGCGCCCCCGGGCCGAAAGAGGCAGCGATTTTTTCGGTCGCCAGCATGGCCCCCATCGGCAGCCCGTTGGCCAAGGCCTTGGCCAGGGTCATGATATCCGGCTCGATTCCGAAGTGCTCGTAAGCGAAAAGCTTGCCGGTGCGGCCCATGCCGGTCTGGATCTCGTCCAGGACGAGCAGTGCCCCGGTATCGTCGCAAAGCTGCCGGACCTGTTTCAGGAAGGTCTCTTGCGGGCAGCAAACCCCGCCTTCACCCTGAACCGGCTCTAGCAGTACCGCACAGGTGTTTTCATCTACTTTGGCGGCCAAAGCCTCGATGTCGTCGAAGGGGACAAATTCAAAGCCCGGCAATATCGGATCGAAACCCTTGCGAATCTTCGCCTGCCCGGTGGCCGACAAGGTAGCCATGGTGCGGCCATGAAACGAGTTTTCCATCGTGACAATTCGATGACGGTCCGGTTCACCGTTGTCCTTGCAATATTTTCGGGCCAGTTTGATGGCGGCTTCATTGGCCTCCGCTCCGCTGTTGCAGAAGAAAACTCTGTCGGCAAAGCTGTTTTGTACCAACCGGCGGGCCACTTCCACCTGCGGTGTGGTGTAATACAGGTTTGAAACATGCACCAGCGTTTGAGCCTGCGCGGCAACGGCCCTGGCAACAGCCGGGTGGGCATGGCCGAGATTGCAGACCGCGATGCCGGCGACAAAGTCGAGATACGTTTTTCCGGTCTCGTCCTCAAGGCTGCACCCCTGCCCCCGGGTCAACACGACCGGAAACCGCTTGTAGGTGTTGGCGATGGCCGTATCCGCCATTTGAATTGTTTCACTTGCGCTCGCCATTGTGTTGATCCTTCAAGTGATCCTCGAAGAAGTTTGTCGTCAAAACGAGAATCGCTAATGGTTACCCAACCACCTCTGTACCGATGCCTTTGTCGGTAAACAGCTCCAGCAGCAGCGCATGTCTCCGTTTACCATTGATGATGGGCACTTTCTCAACGCCGAATTCCAGCGCTTCCAAGGCGCATTCGACCTTTGGGATCATCCCCCCGGTAATGGTCTTGGACGCCACCATGTCTTTAGCCGCAGCTGAATCGATGGAAGAAATCAATGCGCCCTTCGAATCGAAGACCCCGTCAACATCGGTGAGAAAAACCAACCTGCCCGCCGAAAGAGCGGTTGCTATTTTACAGGCTACCAGATCCGCATTGATGTTATAGGTTTCTCCGCTTTCTCCTACACCCACAGGAGCGATGATCGGGATAAAGCCTTGCTGCGTGAGAGTGTGAATGACTTCCGGGTTAACCTTGGTGACCTGCCCCACGTGGCCGGGATCGATGATTTCGGGCGGCTTGGATTCATCGTCCTGGTAAACGATGTGCAGCTTGCTGGCGTGAACCAGTCCACCGTCTTTTCCGGAAAGACCCACCGCTTTGCCGCCTTGTTGATTGATCTGAGCGACGATGGCTTTGTTGACCTTACCCCCGAGCACCATTTCGACAACGTCCATGGTGGGAGTGTCTGTCAAGCGCATGCCTTTTACAAATTTGGACTCGATACCCATCTGCTGCAAAACCGTGTTGATCTGTGGTCCACCGCCGTGCACCACCACTGGGTTCAACCCGATGAATTTCAGCAGGGTGACATCCCGGGCAAAGTCTTCTTTGAGCTGTTCATCCACCATTGCATGGCCGCCGTATTTGATCACGATCGTCATCCGGTTGAATCTGCGGATGTACGGCAGCGCTTCGATCAGTATCTCGGCAACGTTCTCTTCCATTTGCTTTTATTCCCGGCGCACCGGTCTCCCGGCATCCATGGTAGGCTTTCGCGGCTCACCAGATGCCAGTTTCATGGAAATCAAGATTTTTTATAAGCAGGACCGCAAATTGGTTTTCACCGAGGCGAACACAGGGTCCGCATCAGGCGCAAAACCCGCACAAAAAAACGCTCATCGGCAAACGAAGGATGTGCATTCATAAAATATACCTGCTGAGATCTTCATCGTCCTTGATACTCTTTAGTTTTTTCTCCACATAAGTGCTGTCTATGACAATGTTTCGATCCGGTACGTCCGGGGCGTCGAAAAGAAAATCTT
>JAHEIV010000223.1 GCA_024639205.1 Deltaproteobacteria bacterium
GTTTACCATCATCGGTCCGGGCAGACTCTTTATCAGCAACGGTATCGTTCCCCAGGCCGAACCCCGGCTGAAGGATGCCATGGGTGAGTTGACCACCGAAGAATTCTACAACAGCCCGATACGGGTCGAAAAAACAGAGCTGGCCAAGCGGATGCTGAACGAGAATCTGAATCCCAAGGGAATTCAAGTGGATCAGGTCCTGGTCCGCTATTTCACATACAGTGACGAGATACAGCGCAACATCGAAGAGAAAAAGCTGAAAGATCAGCTGGTTTTCAAAAACCAGGCAGAAGCAAGGGCGGCCATCGAGGAAGCCACGCTGAAGAAAATCACCCAGGAGGGCATCGCCGCGGTCGCGGTGGAACTGGAAAAAGGCCGCGCGTATGCCACTCAGAAACGGGCTGAAAAGGACCTTTACGCCCGCAAACGCAGAGCCGAGGCGGATCTGCTGATACAGCTGGCCGAGGCCGAAAAGGTGCGGCTGAAAAATGAAGCCCTCAGCGGACAGGGGGCCGAAAGAATGATCGGGTTGAAGATGGCCGACATTTACCGGGGCCTGGATGCCATCATTCTTCCCAGCGACGGGCCCAACGGTGTCAATCCATTGGATCTGGGAAAATCCCTGAAGCTTTTCGAGGTCCGAAAAGGGGGTGCGAAATGATGCGGCGATATCCAATTATACTGCTGGCGGGCGTAATGCTCTTCGTCCAGGGTTGCGTATTTTACACCACCGGTGACACCGAAGTGGGCGTTCGTACGCGCAAACTGGCCATAGTCGCGCCCAAAGGGGTCGAAGACAAGGTTTACCCCCCGGGCTCCACCTATTTTTTTCTACCCTATATCAACGACTGGAATACGTTCGACACGAAACTGCAGAACCTGGAGATGACATTTCACAAGGACAAGGGGGACCGCAAATCCCGGGATGACCTACTTTTCAAGACCATAGACGGCAACGACATCAGCCTCGATGTCATCATCGCCTATCAGATCGATCCCGCCAAGGCGCCGTATATTCTGCAGTTTGTGGCACCCAACGACGATGAACTCCGTCAGAAGATCGTGCGCACGGTGGCCCGCAGCAAGACAAGGGATATCTTCGGTGAATTGACGACGGAAGAGTTTTACGTTGCAGACCGGCGTGAGCTGCAGGCCGAAAGGGCGAAACAGGCCTTGAAGGAAATTTTAGAGCCTATGGGCATCAGCGTGAAAAACGTTTTGACGAAAGACTACCGGTTCAATAAAGAGTACCAAAAGGCTATTGAAGACAGAAAAATCGCCGACCAGCAAGCAGAGAAAAACAAGGCTGGCCAGCGTGCGGCAGCCGAGGAATATCTGCGCAAACTGGAAGATGCCCGGGGGGAGGTCAATAAAATCGTTGCGACTGTGGACGGGGAATTCCTGCAGGCCAAAATTGAAGCCGACGCCTATTATGAAAAACAAAAGCTGCTGGCCCAGGCGATCGAAGTCGAAGGGATTGCGGAGGCCAAGGGCATTGAGGAAATGAACAAGGCGATGGCCCTTACCGGCGGTGAAGCCCTGGTGAAGCTGAAAATCGCCGAGGCTCTGCAGGGGAAAAAAATACTGCTGCTGCCGGTGGCCGAAGGGGGCATGAACCTGAAGACAACCGACATGAACCAGCTGATCAACACTTTCGGCGTCATGGCGCTGTCCCCGTCGCAACCCATGGGTGGCGCATCACAGGATAAGGGCGGCCCAACGATTCCGAAGCAACAAGAAAATCCCAAACAGGGCAAAGCGCCGCAGGGAGAAAACGACAGGCCGTAACGTTGAACTTTCGCAGGTTACCGGGTGATGCGGGCCTCACCGTCGAAAATGCAGCCCTGGTCGATGGTGATATTGGCAGCGTAAATATTGCCGACCATCCTTCCGTTGGATCGAATCTCCACCCGTTCGGCGGATATAATATCACCGTTGACCTCACCCTCGATGATCACCCGGCGTGCGGTGACACTGCCGTTGACGCTGCCGCTTCGATCCACCCATACCATTCGCCGGCAGTCGACGTCTCCCTGCACGGTACCGGAGACACGAACCGTATCTTCGCCCGTGATCATGCCTGTAAACAGGGTGCCCGGCGCGATTACGGTCACCGCCGGTCCGATTTCCTGTGAAAGCTCGATTTCTTCCTTTTGGGCAGCAGCGTTTTTAGTTTTTCGAAACAGCATCGGAATCCATTGTCTCAACCCTGGTAACGAATGTCAAGCGAATCTGCTGCATCCTTCTGAAATCGTTGAGTATATGTGTGTTCTTTCTTTTGACCGGTATGTTGCAGGCGCTGAAAAATCCGGAGAGCAGGACCATGAAAATTTACACAGGCGGGGGAGACCGGGGCAAAACCGGCCTCTTTAGCGGAGAGAGGGTAGCCAAAAGCCATCTTCAGGTGGAAGCATACGGTGATGTGGATGAGCTCAACAGCACCATTGGAAGCCTTGCCGCGGTGCTGCCGACGAAAGGTGCGGACATCGGTGAGCAACTTCGGCTGATTCAATCCGATCTCTTGCACATCGGCGCCTGGCTGGCGACCACGCCGACTGCACAGCCCACCGCACTGCTGGAAGAATTTGCTGCCGATCGGGTCGGCTTTTTGGAGAATACCATCGATCGGATGGAAGAAAACCTGCATCCGTTAAGCGGATTTATCCTTCCCGGAGGACATGTGTCTTCGGCAGCCGCGCATGTGTCCAGGACCGTGTGCCGCAGAGCGGAGCGGCGGGTGGTAGCCCTGATGGAGCAGTTGGGTTCCGAGCAACTACCGGAGTCCTGGCAGCAAGTGCTTCGATACCTGAACCGGTTATCCGACTACCTGTTTGTCCTGGCACGCTACTGCAATCACCTGACGGGCGTCGATGAACCGCTTTGGAAATCCTGAATATGCGAAGACAACCATGAAACTCATAGTCGTTGAAGAACACAAATCTACCTATCCGAATCCCATCATTTTCAAGAAGGGGGACCGCGTAAAGGTTGGAAAGGAAGACCCTGAATTTGAAGACTGGATCTGGGTGACAACAAAAGACGAGAATCAAGGTTGGGCTCCCATGCAGTGCCTGCACGTTGTAAAAGGAGATAAGGCACTTGCAACGCAAGATTATACAGCACAGGAGTTAGATACCTATTTCGGCGATGAGATATTCCTTCACTATGAGTTGAATGGCTGGGGTTGGGTTGAAAAAAGAGACGGTTCCTGCGGTTGGGTACCAATGATAACCACCAAAATCGCTTAGCAGGCGGCGTCTCAAGGACTACTCGTTCCTCGCGGCCCGTGAGCCGCGGTATCTGAAACAGTCAGTTATCCATGAAACAGCAGATATACACCTGTGAGTTGCAACAAAGCACCCGTTTGTCTGCCGGAACCTTCGAACTCGCGCTCTCGCGTCCCCGCGATTTTACCTTCCAGCCGGGGCAGCGTATCCGATTGCTTGACCGCTACCGAGAAAGGGACTATTCACTGGTCAATGCGCCGGCAGATTCGTCTCTTCGTCTCTGTATTCGACGGGTGCCGGCCGGGAGTTTTACAGCGAGCCTTCATGCGGCCGCCACCGGCTCCCGTTTCCAATTTTCAGGACCCCACGGCTACTTCGTTTTCCGATCGACCAGCCGGCCGGCAGTGTTTGTGGCCACCGGGACCGGAATCGCGCCGTTTGCGTCCATGGCCCGGGCCAAAACACGCGGTTTTACATTGCTGCACGGCGTTAAGTCACCGGACGATCTGTATTACGCAGACTTGTTTCATGCCACGGCAGGCACCTATGTCCCCTGCATCAGTGGAAAAGCATCTACGGCTGCCCGATGGTTCCATGGGCGCGTGACCGGTTATGTGGAGAAAGAGTTGCCGCCGGGCACATACGATTTTTACCTCTGCGGCCGCACGGAGATGATTCGAGACGTCACCTGGCTGATCGACGAACATTTTCCGGATTCTAACGTCTACAGCGAGATATTCTTCTGATCCGATTCAGACAATTGAGGGAGGCCCTATGAATTTTGAAGCCCAAAAAAAAGAAACCATCGTGCTCAATCCGGCCAAAAACATGAAGAGGCGTTCCATTCCGAGCGAAATTCGCGAAGACCCCCTCACGGGCCGCACGGCACGGATCTGCCACTTCATGAAACTGCAGTGGGAAAAACCGGATTTCAACGCCCTTGTGAGCGGTACGGCTGAAACCTGTCCATTTTGCCCGGAGAAGGTCATGCAGATCACTCCCTGCTTTCCGGAAGAAATTTTACCCGAGGGCCGGTTGACCATCGCAGATATGGTGCTGTTTCCCAACATCGCCCCCTACGACAGCCTCGGCGCGGTTGCCACCATGGGCGCCCAGCATTACATTCCCATGCTTGACTTCACGGCCGACAGAATTTCCGGGGCTTTCCGTCTGGCCAGGGATTTTTTTCAGCGGATGGCGGAAATCGATCACCCCGAATCGGTGTATCATATCATCAACTGGAACTACATGCCGCCGGCCGGCAGTTCGCTGATCCACGCCCACCTTCAGGTTTTCTCCACCTCTTCCGCCCCGAATCTGATGCGTGAAGAGTTGGAGGCTGCACGCCGCTACAGCCGGACAAACGGGACCAACTACTGGGATGACCTGACTGCCCATGAAATCTCCGCCGGCCAGCGGTATCTGGGCACTATCGGTCGTACCAGATGGTTTACTCACTATGCCCCCATGGGGGTGGCCGGTGACGTTCTGGCCGTTGTGGACGATGTGAGCACCACCCTGGCGCTCACCGATGACGATCTCGACGACATCGCCGGCGGGCTCACCCGCCTGATGGCCGGGTATGAAAAAATGGGCATCTTCAGCTTCAACATGAACTTCTTCACCGGTGCCGAAGGAGACGATTTTACCCGGTTCCATCTTCTTTTCTCACCGCGCACTTTTTTCAACCAGTCGCTGGGTACACCGGACATCGGCGCTTTGCGAAACCTGTTCAACGAAACCCTGTGCATGGCGTTTCCGGAAGAGATCAACACCATGCTCAAATCCGAATTTGAATAACCGGACGTTTATGAACACAGACGAAAACTGATCCTACCGATTCCTTTTACTGCACTTACAAGTGCCAAACCGAGTCTCATTCGCTTCAGAAGGATACGCTCCATGGAGAAGAAGAATCTGCCCATGATACCGGCTGACCGTATCGATGATCTGCACAACCTGGAACTTGCCGAAGAGGCCGACCTGGTCCTGTTCATGGCCGGCAACCAGTTCATGGTGATGAATGAGCTGCTGCGCGCTTTCCAGCAGGCCCACCCGGAGGTGCAAAAGATATTCTATGAAACGCTGCCCCCCGGCCTTGAGCTGAAGCAGATTCTGACGGGCGGGGCGCTGTTCGGTGAAAATGTCCTTACCGTTTATCCGGACATATACACTTCGGTAAATGAACAAGGAATGCTCACGCTGATTGAAACCGGCCACATTTACAAAGACAATTATCAGCTCTATCTTCACAACCGGCTTGCTCTTATGGTCTGCGATGGGAATCC
>JAHEIV010000224.1 GCA_024639205.1 Deltaproteobacteria bacterium
AGTACTGACCGGTGGGGGCAGCCGATTGGAATTGGGAAAGATGCTATTCCAGCCGATGAAAGGGTTTGGGAAATACGAACGCGAAAACAAGTTCCCCGACCCCGCCTCGACGTACCCTGGATCTGTCCGCCATGCTGTTCGATGATTTTGTTGGAGATATACAGACCCAGACCAGTTCCCCGGCGACCTTTGGAGGAGAGGAAGGTAGTAACGGTTTGGCTGCGGGTTATTTCGTCCCTCACGCTCTGCACTTCTTGTTATAAATCGAGTCGATGCGTGTTCTGAACTTACGATACCTTTAGGCCCATTTATCAAACGGGTACTAGCGAATCGTGCATCGCTTCACATACGGCGCCGCTGCTGCCTGAAGCTGCATCATCTCGCTGTCGGTCAGGCCGGGAGAGGTGTTGTGGAAAAACTCGGGGCATAAAACAATGGTGTCGCGGAACCGCTGCAGAACATAATGATCGGCCCCGCGTATCAGCTCTCCGATGGTTTCGATCACCGCTTTGTCCACAAACGGTTTGACGCAGGTGGTCCGAAATTCATATTTCGGGGCCGAATCCATAACGATCCGGATGCTCTCCATAATACGATCGGGCTGGTAGGTCTTTTGAATGCGCGGCCAGTAGGAGAAAGGATCGGTTTTGATGTCCATGGCCACATAGTCGACCAGACCGCCATCGATCAAACTGCGAATCACTTCCGGGCGGCTGCCGTTGGTGTCGAGTTTAACCGGATAGCCGTGCTGCTTGATTCGTTCGCACAGGCCGGTGAGCTGCGGATGCAGGGTCGGTTCGCCGCCGGAGATCACCACCCCATCGAGAAAGGATCGACGGGAGGCAAAGAACCGATCCATCTGCTCGGGCATTGCAAACAGGGACGCGCCGTTTTTGTTGTGCACCAACTCGGGGTTGTGACAATACGGACAGTTAAAGTTGCAGCCTGCCAGAAACAGCACACAGCTGATCTTTCCCGGATAATCGATCAGAGAGTTTTTCTGCAGTCCACCGATGTGCATGGGTTACACCCACCTTTGAATAGAACCGGACTGCGTATGGCACCCTCGATGCGCAGCCCGCGCTGCCGGATCAGGCAACGGTTGATACGGGCGGTTGCCGGCGGGCAGGATCTTTTTCACCGGACAACTTTTCGGGATACGGTTGCGACCCGGGTGCTGCCCCTGCCGTTGGGCTGCCAGTTTGCCCGGCAGATGAATCCACCCGGAACGTTCTTCGCAGGCGGTACTCGGCCCGTTTTCCCTCGTTCCACTGCTTGACGGGCCGCAGGTAACCGACCACCCGCGAATACACTTCGGTTTCGCTGTCGCAGCGGGGGCAGCTGTCCACGGCGCCGCTCAAGTACCCGTGAGAAGGGCAGACACTGAAAGTTGGCGTCAACGTAAAGTAGGGCAACCGGTACCCGGCGGTGATTTTACGCACCAGCTGCTTTAGAGAATCGGTTTCGGTGATCTGCTCTCCTAAAAAGATGTGCAGCACCGTCCCGCCGGTATAGCGGGATTGAAGATCGTCCTGCAGCTGCAGCGTTTCGAACAGATCCTCGGTAAAGTTCACCGGAAGCTGGGTGGAATTGGTGTAGTAGGGCGCCGCGCCGTTGCGGTATTCGGATTCATTGGCGCACAGCATGTCCGGATGCCGTTTTTTGTCGAGCAGGGCCAGCCGGTAAGAAGTTCCTTCTGCAGGCGTTGCCTCGAGGTTGAAAATGTCTCCGGTCTGCTCCTGCACCTGGGCCATCTGCTCTCTGAGAAAGTCCATTACCTTCAGCGCGAAAAGCCGGCCGGCCGGACTGGCGATGTCCTGTCCCAGAAAATTTAAACAGGCTTCGTTCATCCCGATGATTCCGATGGTGGAAAAATGATTTTTCCAGTACAGCCCCGATGCCGATTTGACTTCCCGCAGGTAGAACCTGGAATACGGATAGAGGTCTTTCTCGGTGAATCTTTCCAGCACCTTGCGTTTGATGGAAAGACTGTCGACCGCCAGGCGCACCATGTCCTGCAGCCGCTGAAAAAAGTCTTCTTCACTTTGGGCCGTGTGTCCGATGCGCGGCAGGTTGATGGTCACCACCCCGATGGATCCGGTCAGGGGATTGGCGCCGAACAGACCGCCGCCGCGCTTGAGCAACTCGCGGTTATCCAGGCGCAGGCGGCAGCACATCGAGCGTGCATCGTCCGGGGACATGTCGGAGTTGACGAAGTTCGAAAAGTAGGGAATCCCGTATTTGGCGGTCATTTTCCAAATCGGCTCCAGCTTCGGATTTTCCCAGTCGAAGTCGGCGGTGATGTTGTAAGTCGGAATCGGGAAGGTAAACACACGTCCCCGGGCGTCGCCTTCCATCATCACCTCGGCAAAGGCCCGGTTGATCAGGTCCATTTCGGGTTGGAATTGGGCGTACGTTTCTTCACGCGGCTTGCCGGCGACGATCACCGGATGGTCCTTCAAAATGCCGGGAACGTTCAAATCGAGGGTGATGTTGGTAAACGGTGTCTGAAATCCGACCCGGGTCGGGATATTGATGTTGAAAACAAATTCCTGCAATGCCTGCTTGACTTCCCGGTAGTCGAGTCGGTCATGTCGCACGAACGGGGCCAGCAGTGTGTCGAAATTGGAAATCGCCTGGGCGCCGGCCGCCTCTCCCTGCAACGTGTAAAAGAAATTGACGATCTGTCCCAACGCGGAGCGCAGGTGTCTGGGCGGAGCGCTCTCGACCTTGCCCTCCACGCCCTTGAACCCGCTGGTGAGAAGGTCTTTTAAATCCCAGCCGACGCAGTAAACCGACAGCAGGCTTAGGTCGTGAATGTGCAGATCGCCGCTTTTGTGGGCCTGGCGGATGTCCGGAGGGTAAATGCGACTGAGCCAGTACTCGGTGGTGACATCCGAAGAAATGTAGTTGTTGAGCCCCTGCAGGGAGTAGCACATGTTGCTGTTTTCCTTTATTTTCCAGTCGAGCTTGCGGATGTAGTGCTCGACCAGGTCGATGTGCGCCTTGGAAGTGATGCTCCGGATTTGCGCATGCTGCTCCCTGTAGAGAATGTAGGCCTTGGCGGTCCGGTGAAACGGGGAGTCGAGCAAAACCCGCTCCACGATGTCCTGTATCTCCTCCACCTCCGGTGTCGGTCCCAGACGGATCTCGTGGGCCAGCGTGAGCACGCGCAGGGTGAGTTTGCGGGCTTCACGATCGCTGATCTCGCCGGTGGTAACACCGGCCTTGGCGATGGCCGCCGTTATCTTGGAGGAGTCGAAATCGACGATGCGGTTGTCGCGCTTCTTGATTTTTTCAAACACTTTTCCACCTCTCTGGATCAATTCGAAATCAACGGATTGTCGTTTCTGGGAGTTTGGTGTCCCGATCCGGCCGGTTTTTCCGCGTAAACCCCTGCGGGATGTCAACGGTCAGGGAGGACGTGCGTGTTACAAAAACAAATCATTAATAACACAATATATGGTGGTCTGTCAAACCAAATAATCAAGATGTGGGATAGATAAATGGATTTTCTGGGTAGATGCCGCGGTCAGCGAAAAAAATCCACCGGCTGACGATTCGCAGCCTCTCCATTGCGCCACTGATTCTATCCGCGTGATTGATGGGGACAGCGCTTTTGTGTCACTTGGAATGCCCGCTGCTTTGCGCAAGCGCTGCAAGCGAATGAAACAGTTCGGCATCATTGATGATCCGGGGCACCTTGTGCTGCCCGCCAAGCTTTCCGCGTTGTTTCATCCATTTTTGAAAGGTCCCCTCGGTCGCGGTGATGACTTCCGGCGGATGCAAACCGAAGCCTTCGGCACGGTGAGCGGCATAGTCCTGGTTGCGCTCGATCAGCCGGCGGTCGATCATTGCTGCAAATGTTGCTTGTTCTTCCGCGGTGATCTGCCCTCCGGACAATTCCACCACATAGAGATGTTTTCCGGGCCGGGCGGCGTCTTCCGGAATCTGTGCACCCACCGAAAATTCAACCACCGGGCGACCAATCCGGGCCGCTGCCCGGGACACGGCATCTTCAATTTCTTCGCCGATGAGGTGTTCACCGAAAACCGACAGGCTGTAAGAAGTCCGACCGGTAACTAAAATTCGCGGGGGGTGACGATCGATAAACTTCACGGTGTCCCCCAGAATGTAACTCCACAGTCCGGCACATGAGCTGAGAACCAGAGCGTAATTGACTTCTGTTTCTGCGGTAGCCACCCAGTGGCGGGTCGGCCGTTCGCTTTTGAGTTCATCGACCGGTACGAACTCAAAGAAAAGACCGTGATCGAGGACCAGGCGAAGTCCCTGCCCGCTCCCCCGGTCGGCCAGCGCGATAAACCCCTCGCTGGCAGGGTAAACCTCGCGAAGCTCTGCGCGGCTGCCTTCCAAAAACGCATCATATCGCATCCGGTACGGCTCGAACGAAATCCCGCCGTGAACCAGCAGCTCGAGGGCCGGAAACAGCTTCCGGAGCCGAATTTCCGAAGACCCCGTAATTTCGGTCATCTTTGCAAAAAACAGATTCAACCAGGAAGGCACGCCGCCGATCATCCGAATATTCTGATGCAAGGATTCTTGGGCCAAGACGGCGATCTTTTTTTCCCAGTTTTTCATCAATGCCAGCCCCAGCGGCGGGAAGCACCAGGGCCTTGTCCACCGCGGCAGGTTGCTGGCGGCGATACCGCTGAGATCTCCGGCGGTGACCCCCGCGGCCAGCTCGCTAAGATCGGTGCTGCCCCCGAGCATAAAGCTTTTTCCACCAAGCAGGCGGCTATGGGGTTGATGATGGTGATGAAAGGCGAGCAGGTCCAACCCGGCCCTGGCATTGGAGCGGTTGAGTTCCCGGGTGCAGGGGATGTGCTTGGTGCTGCCGGTGGTGGTACCGGAGGTCAGGGCGAAAAAAGGGATGGGCCCGGGCCAGGAGCAGTTATCCAGCACCGGGAAAGAGCTGCCCCAGTACTCCTGCCAGAAGTCTTCGTAAGTTCGCAGCCGAACGGCGGCCTGGAAATCCTCCACGCTTTTCAACCGGCTGAAACCGTGCTCACGGCCGAATGTCGTTCCGGCCGCCGCCGCGAGAAGCCTGAGAAGTTGCCGTCGCTGGGTTTCGACCGGATCCGCACGGGCAAGCTGTTGCATCCGCCAGCGGGCATATCGACGAAATATGGGCGTCAGGTCGAGCATGCAGGGGTATAGACGATCATAACTGCGGGTCGGTTGATATTGACATACCGATACCAGATGGTTTCTGAAAAACAGCCCCTTTTTCGCGCATGGGCCCTCTGCGGTCATTTAGCGGCGTTTTCATCAGCGAGCGGGCCCCTTGCGTGGGGGGCACCGATGGCTTTTGCAGCACCAAACGATGTCGACTGTGGCGATGAAAAGGCTACTTGCTTTGCTGCAGCTTCATTTGCACCGCAAAGGTTTGACGAACGGTCTCGAGGCGCAGTGGAACCCGAACGTATTCGTTTTTCTGCCAGAGTCGGAAAAGATCGAGGTAATTCTCGCTGCCCC
>JAHEIV010000225.1 GCA_024639205.1 Deltaproteobacteria bacterium
TTCCAGCTCCTGTTGGGCGGTGGCGATGATTTCCGGATAGGCCGTGAGCGGCACTGCCACATCGACCACCAAGATGCCGCAACCGGGATGGCTGCGGACAATCATCTCACCCAGTTCGTGGCGCGCTTTCCACAGCTCGCCCCACTGCTGGCGTCCGAGGCCCGGGCGAAAATCGCTGCAGCCGCTCTCCCGGCACACTTCCTCCAGCACCTCCATGGTCTCTTCCAGGTGGGATCGGGAAGCGCCGTGAAGCTCCACAAACACGCTGGGGGCTACCGAAAGACCCAGGTCTCGCTCGCGGTTGATAACCGCAATGCAGGCCGGATCGAGCAGTTCCACCGCCGCCGGATCCAGCCCGCTGCGCATGATCTCAAACACCGCGCCGGCTGCTTTTTTCACATCCGCAAAAGTGACAATGGCCCCGGAGATTTCTGCCGGCAGGGCGGCCAGGCGCAAGGTGGCTTCCACCACCATCCCCAGGGTTCCTTCCGAGCCGACGAACAGGTGGATCAGGTCGATACCGGAAGAAGATTTGGAAGCCCGGGTGCCAGTTTCGATGATCTCCCCGTCGGCCAGCACCACCACCAGCCGCCGCACATAGTCCTTGGTGGATCCGTAGCGCACGGTTTTGGTGCCGCTGGCGTTGTTGGCGATGATGCCGCCGATCGTTGCCCGGGCGCCCGGATCGGGAGGGAAAAAAAGGCCTTCGTGCCGCAGCTGTTGATTCAGGTCCTGGTAAATAACACCGGGCTGCACGTCCACCTGAAAGTCTTCGGCGCGCAGCCGCAGCACGCGGTTCATCTGAGAAAAGTCGAGCACGATGCCGCTGCAAACCGGTATCGGGTTGCCCTCCAAACTGGAGCCGGACCCCCAGCCGGTGATGGGAATCCGATGGGTGTTGGCATAGCCAAGAATCTGTGAGACTTCTTCTTTACCTGTCGGCCACAGGACCACCTCGGGACGGCTGGCTGGGTGCTGGGACTGGTCCTTGGCATGCAGATCCAGCTGGGAAACACCGGTGCTGAAGCGCTCTGGGGTCACCATCGCTTTCAGGTTTTCGATATGCACCGGATCGATTCGATTATAGGGCATGCTTTCCTCCCAAAGCTGCTGCGCCGTGTTCGGACAAACCCTCCGGCAACACGCCCTGTGATGGATCACGGCTGCCGGCACTGCCAATTTTCTTGACTTTCTGCGCTATCCTGAATAAGCAGAAAAAGGGACAGGCACTGCACTTTAAATGGTAAAAAAATCAATTTGAACGCATCCCGCAGCAGCGGGAGCAATTCAATAATCCAACCACCTACCAGATCTTCACCCAACCGTCAAAACCATCAACCAAAGGGAGGAGCCATGAAGGCGATGCATCATCGGCAATCCATCTGGCTGCCGGTCATATTTTTGCTGGCTGCAGCGACCGCACTGATCCTGATGCCCGCGGCTGCCGGGGCCCGCAACATCAAGGTCGGTATCATCGATTGCTACAGCGGTCCGGCGGCGGTCTACGGAAATGACGCACTCAACGGATTCAAGCTGGCCCTGAAGGACATCAACCGCAAGGGCGTTCTCGGTAAAAAGATCGAATTTACCACCCGCGACACCAAGTTCAAGGTAGACCTCGCATTGAGCATGGCCCGGGAGCTGGTCATGCGCGAAGACGTGGATGTGCTGGTGGGCACCATCAACAGCGGTGCGGCCATGGCGGTATCCGAGTCGATCGCCAAACGCCAGAAGGTCCCGTTTATCGTCTGGATTTCCAAAAGCGAGCGGATCACCGGTGAAAAGGGCCACCGCTACGTTTTTTCCACCGGTGAAAACACGGCCATGGCCGGCAAGGCCGGCGGGCTGGCCCTTTCACACAAACCGTACAAGAGATACTGGATCGCCGGCGACGACTATGAGTACGGCCATGCCATCGCCAATGCCGCCTGGCGGAACCTTTCTACCGCGAGACCATCGGTGGTAAAGATCGGCGAGTCCTGGTGGAAACCGGGCGAGCCGGACCTGATCCCCTACATCACCTCCATTCTCACAGCCGACCCGGATGCGGTCATCTTTTGCACCGGTGGGCGCAGTATGACCAACATCATGAAAGCCATCAAGGCCACCGGAATGGCGGAAAAGATGCCGATCTGGATCCACACGGCCACCGATCATGCCGTGCTCAAACCATTAGGTGCCGAAGCCCCGGAGGGGGTCATGGGCACCATGGATTATCATTTCTATTATCCCGATATCTCGGCCAATCGTAATTTCGTCAACAAATTTATGAAAGAGTACGGCAATCCACCGGGTTTTCCGGCATTTCACGGCTACATCACCGCCTATTACATCGCCGAAGCGTTTCGCAAAGCCGGTGAAGTCGACAAGGAAAGATTCATCGACGCGCTGGAAGGGCTGAAAATAAACAGCCCTGCCGGCCCTATCGAGATGCGGGCCTGCGACCACCAGGTGATTTTGCCCATGTATCTGGGGGAGACCGAGTACTCACCGGAGCACAAGGTGGTTATTTCTTCGGATATCGTGACCCTGCGCGGCAGTGAAGTGATGCCTTCCTGCTCGGATATCATAGAGGCTCGCGGACAGTAATTAGCGGCAAAGCGGCCGTTGCCCGCAAGGCCCGGGCGACTTTCCGTCTGCAAAGCGTTGCCCTTGCACGCGATGGTCTCCTACCGTCTGCTTTTTGAGGATCGCTTTAACAATGGAGTGGTCTGAAACATACACTGCTGCCGCTTTGGGCAGCCACCTGCTGGTCGGCCTCAGCCGGGCCATGATTTTGTTTATCGTCACATCGGGCCTGAGCTTTGTGTTGGGTGTGCTGCGGGTGCCCAACGTGGCCCACGGCTCGCTTTACATGATCGGCGCCTTTGCGGCATTTAGCATCGTCAACGTCCTGGGCGGCGGTGCACCGGCCTTTTGGGCCGCCTTGCTGCTGGCGCCGCTGATCGTAGCCGCGGTGAGCCTGGTTGCCGAAAGGGCCTTGTTTTGCCACCTGTACGAGCGCGAACATCTGATGCTGCTGCTGTTCACCTTTGCCCTGATGTTGATTCTCGGAGACCTGGTCAAAATGGTCTGGGGAGCCGACTATCGCTCTATCATGGCTCCCGAGTTTCTGCGGGGATCGGTGCCGGTGTTCGGCTCTCCCTTTCCAAAATACAATCTGTTCCTTTTGGTTGTCGGCCCGGTGGTGGCCGTCGGTCTGTGGCTTTTTTCCTCCCGCACCCGGATCGGCAAGATCGCGCGAGCGGCTGCGGTGGACCGGGAGATGGTAGGCGCTGTCGGCATCAATGTCAGCTGGGTGTTCGCCTTTGCCTTCGTGCTGGGGTGCTTTCTGGCCGGTCTGGGCGGGGCGCTGGTGGCGCCCACCGTCAGCGTCACCCTCGGTATGGATCATGACATCATTATCGAGGCCTTTCTGATTGTCACCATCGGCGGTCTGGGCAACATGTGGGGGGCCATGGTGGGATCGCTGATTTTCGGTGTCACCCAGTCCTTCGGGGTGCTGTTCTGGCCCCAGTTCGCCATTGTGTTTCCCTACGTTGCGGTGGTGATCGTGTTGACCCTGCGGCCAAAGGGCCTGCTCAAATCGGTCTGGTAACAAAAGGAGCATGCGTTGCGGCAGGCTATCATAAACAAAAATTCCTTGCTGGTCTCAGCCGGCATCCTGATCGTTCTGGCATGCCTGCCGCTGGTGCTGCCCAAATTCTACGTCTACGTGCTTGCCTTGATCTTCGTGACCGCCCTGCTGGCAATGAGCCTCAATATGGTGGTGGGTCACGGCGGTATGTATCAATTTCATCACGGCGTCTTTTACGGGATCGGGGCCTACACGCTGGCGCTGATGCTCACCAAAACCTCGCTTCCGGCCTGGCTGGGCTTTGCGGCCGCACCGGTATGCAGCGCCCTGGCCGGGGTTTTGATCGGACTGTTTTGCGTGCGCCTGACCAAGCTTTACTTTGGCATGCTGCAGATCTCCTTAGGCTCGCTGGTCTGGGCCATCGCCTTTCGCTGGTATGCGCTCACCGGCGGCGATGACGGCATTCACGGCGTCCCGATCCCGGATGGAATCGCTTCTCTTATCCCTTCCTATTACTTCATTCTGTTTTTGCTGGCTGCCAGCCTGGCGGTGATGTACCTGATTCTAAAATCGCCGTTCGGCAACACCCTGCGGGCGGTTCGCGACAACCCGGAGCGCTGCGAGGCGGTGGGAATCAACGTTCGCTTTCACCAGCTGGTGGCCATTGCCATCGCCACGTTTTTCGCCGGGCTGGCCGGTACGCTTTTCGTGGTCGTGGAAGGCTCCGTGTTTCCGGACCTTCTCTTCTGGGTGCTTTCGTTAGAGGTGTTCATCATGTGCCTGCTGGGCGGCTGGTTCACATTTGCCGGCCCGGTTCTGGGTGCTGCGATCATCGTGGCGCTGCGCACCTTTGCCGGGGTGTACACCGAGTACTGGACGCTGATTCTCGGTGTCATTCTGATCCTGCTGATCTTCTTTTTGCCCGAAGGGGTGATGGGCTTTTTGGAGGAAAAGTTTAAGGCCCGAACGCAAACGACGTCCGAGAGGTAACAAACGCCCATGCTGCTGGTAGAAAATGTTACCAAATCCTTCGGGGATTTTCTTGCGGTTCACGAGGCCAGCCTGCGGGTCGACAAAGGCGATCTGGTGGCGGTCATCGGCCCCAACGGTGCGGGCAAAACCACGCTTTTCAACCTCATCTGCGGACAGCTCCAACCGGACAAGGGCCGCATCACCTTCAAAGAAGAAGACATCATCGCACTGCCGCCCCATCGGATCTGCCGCCGCGGGATTGCGCGCTCGTTTCAGATCGCCAATATCTTTCCGCGGCTTTCGGTGTTTCGCAACGTGCAGGTTTCGGTGCTCTCCCAGCAGCGCAAGAGCACGATCCTGTTTCGCCCCGCCCAAACGATTGCCGTGAAAGAGACTCGCGACATCCTCGACGACGTGGGCCTGGCCGACAAGGCCACCGATGTGGCCGGCTCGCTTTCACATGGCGATCAACGCATCCTGGAAATAGCCATCGCACTGGGCAATCAACCCGAATTGATCATTCTGGACGAGCCCACCGCCGGCATGTCCCCGGAAGAAACCGCCGGGACCATGGCGCTGGTCCGGCGGCTGGCCGAAGATCGCGGTCTGACCATCTTGTTTTGCGAACACGACATGGACGTTGTGTTCGACGTGGCCAGCTCCATTATGGTGATGCGCCACGGTGAAACCATTATCCAGGGATCGCCCGAGACCGTTCGCGCCAACGCAGAAGTCCAGCAAGCTTACCTCGGGGGAGCGGCGTGATGCTGGAGATCGAAAACATCGATACATTTTACGGTCTGAGCCACATTCTTTTTGGCTTATCCCTCAAAGTCGACGCGGGCCAGGTGGTCTGCCTGCTGGGCAGAAACGGTGCCGGCAAGACCACCACCTTAAAAAGCGTGATGGGCCTCATCCCTCCGAGAAGCGGTAAAATC
>JAHEIV010000226.1 GCA_024639205.1 Deltaproteobacteria bacterium
GGGACAAGGGTATTCCCAACGGCAAACCGGTGGATGAATGGGGTATCCGTGTCGAAGGCTGCCGCCCGGTAGGGGCCAGCGTGGCCCGCGGTGGTGCTGCCAACGGCCCGGCCGCCAAGTATTCGCTCAGAAAGTACATGGAATGGCTCCGCAAATACGCGCCTCCGGGTGCGCTGGGAATGGACTTTTACACCTACCTGCCGGTGCTGGCCAAGGGTCACGTGGCGCAGCAGATCTTCTGGTACACGGCATTCACCTCTGATATGGTTAAGCCGGGCCCGACAGTCAACGCAGACGGCACCCCGAAATGGCGGATGGCGCCTTCGCCGCACGGACCATACTGGGAAGAAGGGATGAAGCTGGGCTATCAGGACTGCGGATCCTGGACCCTGATGAAAAGCACGCCGCTCGAACGCCGCAAGGCCGCCTGGCTCTTCGCGCAGTTCTGCGTGGCCAAGACCACGTCGCTGAAAAAGACCCACGTGGGTCTGACACCCATCCGCGACAGCGATATCAACCACGAGTCATTCACCGAGCGGGCACCGAAGCTCGGCGGGCTGGTGGAATTTTACCGCAGTCCGGCGCGGGTCGCCTGGACGCCGACCGGAACCAACGTGCCGGATTATCCGAAGCTGGCACAGCTGTGGTGGCAAAATGTCGGCGAGGCGGTCTCCGGTGAAGTGACCGTAAGTACGGCGATGAACAATCTCGCCCGCGAGCAGGACCGTGTACTGCAGCGCATACAACGCGCAAACGTACAAGGCGACTGCGGTCCGAAACTGAACAAAGAAAGAGACGAGTCCTACTGGTTGAACAAACCGGGCTCGCCGAAAGCCATGGTCAATGAGAAGCCCAAGGGCGAGACGGTCAACTACGACCAGCTCATCAAGGCCTGGCGTGAAGGGCGCGTAAAATAAGGCCCGGAGCCACAAGGTTCATTATATAAAGCGGGGCTGAGGTAAAAACCTCAGCCCCGCCTCTTTTTTTTTCCCCTGGCAGGGCTCACCCACCGGATGGTGCAATGAGCCTGACCCGATTTGCAAGCCCGTAGTCCGTGGGCCGCCCAACCCCGCGCACGTCACCCTTGCCTTAATTTGACTATGAAACCCGGGAAGAACGCAGTCTGTCTGGGAGCGGCCGCAATTCGCGGACGATCCCCAGCCCGGCCATCAATTTCAGCAGGTAATAGGTCACATCCATTTCCCACCACCGAAACCCCTGCCGCGCGCAAACCGGAAAGTGGTGATGGTTGTTGTGCCACCCTTCGCCCAGGGTGATGACAGAGAGCAAAAAGGAGTTGCGGCTGGTGTCCGGTGTGTCGAAACGCCGCCAACCGAAGATGTGGGCAAAGGAATTGATGGTCACGGTTCCGTGAAATAAAAACACGGTGGAGATAAAAAACCCCCACACCAGCATCTGCCAGCCGTTGGTGTTAAGCCCCGGCGCGTACCTTTCGAGCAGCGTGCCGGCGACAAGCAGCGCGAGCGCCAGGAGAAACGGCAAGACCGTGTCGAAACGATCCACCCACACCAGCTCCGGGAATTTCATCCAGTCGCCCACGTATTTGAATTGGGTGGGAAAGTTCTTCCGGGAAGTGAGCCAACCCATGTGGCTCCACCAGAAACCGTGCTGCAGGGGCGAATGGACATCCTCCGGCTGGTCTGTATGCCGGTGGTGATGGCGGTGATGGGATGCCCACCAGATGGGTCCTCGCTGGGATGAAGAGTTGCCCAGAGCAGCGAAGATAAACTGCCAGAAACGGTTGGTCTCAAAGGCCTTGTGCGAAAAATAACGGTGGTAGAAACCGGTGATCGCAAACATGCGCACCAGGTAAAGGGCCACGGCTACCGCAACGGCGATCGGGCTCCAGCCCACCCAGATAACCGCAATGCAGGCTGCGTGCAGAATGACAAAGGGCACCACCCGCAGCCAGTCTACCTTTTTTTCCTTTACGGCCGAAGGGTCGATCTCCCCGACACCGTGATACGAATCGACCCAACGGATCAATGACTGAAGAAAAGCCATCATCGTTCTGCGCTTACCTGCGTTACCGGTCATTTTTGACTTTTTCCTTTAATTTATTCACTTTGTGAACATAGGCCTGAATATCGCACTTGCGCTCCAATCCCGAAGCGGCCATGTATCGCACCTTGCCGAATATCGGTCGTTCGGCCCAGGCCCGATCGTGGAGTCCGTAATTCCAGGCGACGCCGGTGTAGGAGTTGGGATCCCGTCCGTCGACGAAGTACTTGTTGTTCAGGGCCAGGGTAGCGTCAAAAGCCTGCTTGGGGGCTTTGCTCCACTCCAGTATTTTCTTGCCCCAATACATCCGCATGTAATTGTGCATAAACCCTGTGGTTTTCATCTCTTCCATGGCGGCGTTCCAGTAGGGATCGTGGGTGGCGGCATTGTCCAGCTGGCGGCGGGTGTAACGATGCTCTCGTTTGTCGGCCTGGTGGTCGGCCAGGGTCTGCCTGGCCCAACCCGGGATGCAGGTGAAACGGTCATAATCCGGAGTTTGGTGAACGAAATTGATAGCCAGCTCCCTGCGTACGATCAACTCCTCCAGATACGATGCGCGGTTGTCCTCCCCTGCCCTCCCGGTCTTTTCCACCTGCAGGGCCAGGAAAAGGGGCGAGATCTGCCCGAAATGCAGATACATGCTCATATGGGAGACATCGTCCGTCTGGGGCTGGTTGCTGTGCCGGTCGTAGTGCTGCAGGCCGTTTTTCAGAAAACCGGCAAAGCGCCTCTTGGCCACAGCAGTGCCGCCGCGGTAAAATGTCGACACCGGTCCGATGGAGCGGTCAACGGCGAGCTTTTCCACAACCGGCTCGATGCGCTTGAGATTGATTCCGGAAAAACGCAGATTCAAAGAAGACCTGCGAACCTTTACCGGCCGTATGCCGGTCAGAAATTCCGGCAGGTGCCGGTGGATCTTCGGCCGGATCGTGCGGGCCGCGTACTCGGCCTTGCTGCTGACCGTGTCCACCGGAACGACAACATCGCTTTCAACCTGTACCACCCGGCACTCGGCATCGTGGGACACAATTTCCCGCCACTGCTTCTGGTGCCGCAGGTACCCTCGATCGCAGACGATCACGGACGCTTTTTTGCCGGCCTCCAGCGCCACGTCGGCCGGATGGCCCAACCGAATCACCAGTTTTACCCCCCGCCGGGCAAGAGTCGTCTGGGTTTCTTGCAGGCCCTCCAGCATGAAAGTATAATGGCGCTGGTTGGCCTCCGGATAATCGGCCATCAACCCGAACACAGCCAATACAGGCTGCTTGAAATGGTTGGCCAGTTCAATGGCATATTCCAGAGCGTGGTTTTCTTCGGCCCGCTGGGACTGCTGCATCCAGTAAAGAACGAATCTACCGTCTGCAAAGCCTTTCTGGTTCAACACCCGGATGCGCGCCGGATGAACGGTGCCGGATCGAATCGGTGGCGCCACAGTTATCCTCGTTCCTAAAATCCCGTCTTTCCATGCTTACAGATTGCTCTGCCTCAACAAAAAGCCGGGCTTACGACATCGCAACCCGGCTCGTGGTCCCATATGTGGGCAGGTTCGCTTGATTCTGGCATCCTTCTGGCATTGGTAGAGCATTGGCTCTATCCTGTCAAGACCGATCGGTATTTCATGCGGCCGGCAAGCGGCAGGCATCATGGGGACGGGGATTGAAGCGCTGGGGCCCTTCGACGATCGGTTGATTCACCGCCCGCCCCATCGCGCGCAACATGCTGGAGAAAAGCCAGCGATGAACGAAATAGAGCGAGTACCAGTAAAGCTGTCCCCACAGCCCCCTGGGCAGAAAACGCGAAATCATCTGAAGCTCCGTGCGTTGCTCCCCCTGAGGAACGAGCCGAAACTCTAAAATCGCCTCGCCGGGCACTTTCATTTCCGCCAGCAGCGTCAAAACTTCGCCGGGCTGCACGTTGAGCACCCGCCAGAAATCGAGGGCATCTCCGGTGTAAATGTCCACCGGGTGTCGCCTGCCCCTGCGCAAACCAATACCGCCCATGAGTCGATCCATCCATCCTCTCAGACGCCAGAGCGAGTTGGCAAAGTACCAGCCCGTGTCCCCGCCGATGCGCGTGATCACCGGCCATGTCTGCTCGATGGTGGCTTCCAGCACCATGCGGTAGCTGCAGTCCAGTACGGTGCCGCCGGTATAGTCGGCATCGCCGCAATAGGCCCACTCCGGAGGCAGCAGCTGCCCGGCATCCAACCAGCAGGTGTCGATCTGCTGCTGACCGATGCGGTCGAGCGCCAGACGGATCGCCTCCCGGCAGCTGAGCAGCTTTGCGGGGATGATGTCCCGGATGCGCGTTTCCCGGCAAACGGCTGCGCTGGTCAGCCCTTCGGTCAACGGGCGGGCAATGGAAGCCGGCACGGGCGTGACAAGGTGAATCCAGTAAGAGCTCAACGTGGGTGTCAAAACCGGTACGGGCAGCACCCAGCGTTTCGGCAATCCGGCCTCCTCTGAATACATATCGAGCAGATCCCGGTAGGCCAGCACATCCGGCCCGCCGATATCGAAGGTTTGACCGCGGGTCTGGTCGTGGTCGAGACAGCCGATCAGATAATCTAGGACGTTGCTGATGGCGATCGGCTGGTTTGGGGACTGCACCCAGCGAGGAGTGGTCATCACCGGCAGATGCTCCACCAGGTAGCGCATGATTTCAAAAGAGGCGCTGCCGGAACCAAGGATCATGGCCGCCCGCAGGGTCGTAACCGGCACCGTACCGGACTGCAGGATTTCGCCGACCTCGTGTCGGGAACGCAAGTGTTTGCTGGTGATCGCTTCGTTGGCATCGCCAAGGCCACCCAGGTAGATGATCTGCTCCAACTGGTTCGATGCCGCAGCGGCGGACATGTTGCCGGCGGCCTGCCGGTCCGCTTCGGCGTACTGATCCTTGCTGGCAATCATGGAATGGACCAGGTAAAATGCCGATCCGCATCCCGCGGTGGCCTTCTCCAGCGAAGACCTGTCGAGCACATCTCCTTTGACGACCTCCAGGGCCGGATGTCTGCCCCAGGGCCGACAGATGACTTTCTCCGGGGATCGGGCCAACGCCCTTACGCGATGCCCTCTTTCCAACAGCATGGGCACCAGACGTCCACCGACATATCCACTGGCTCCGGCAACAAATATCGGTTTGTTATCCATGTTTTCCTGAAATGATGGGATTGTTGTTTTCGCTTCCGGGTTTTGCGAGTTCAACCCAAACGCAGTCGAAATACCGTTTTTTGTTTGCAATCCGCAAGCCGCCGCTCATACGGCCGGATGTGTGATTACCCGAAGCGGCATCACCGACGGGCTACGCATGGTTTCTGAGCTTCAGCTCCATCGGATGCGGATTTAGATAGACCTGCTGGGCCAGGTATGGCTGCTCGTATTTGCGCACGTAATGGTTGATCAGGGTAATCGGAACCACCAGCGGTACAAGCTGCCGGCGATAGCGATCGAAAATTTCGAGCAGCT
>JAHEIV010000227.1 GCA_024639205.1 Deltaproteobacteria bacterium
GCGATCGTGCCGGTGGATACCTTCAGGTTGGTAGCGGCAACCGCTTTCTGCAACGCCTGCGGATCGGTCGATCCGGCGCGCTTGAGAGCGTCGGCTGCGACCATGACGGCTGTGTGGGCCGAGGCTGCGACCATGTCGACCTTGAAACCGGCCTTTTGCTCGAAGGCGCGAATGAAATTCCTGGTTTCGGGCACATTCGAATCGCGATCCAGGCTGGTGGTGATAATAATCCCTTCGGAGGCTGCGCCGGCAATTTCGATGAATTTTTGAGAATCATAGCCTTCCTGGCCGATGATCGGAACCGTCACTCCTGCGGCTCTGAGTTGGCTGACCAGCGGTCCTGCGGTGAAGTAATAACCCGAAGCATAGATGGCATCCGGCTTGTCTGCTTTGACCTTGGCTACGATGGAACCGAACTGTCGGTCCTTTATGGAATACTCATACTCGTTGATGATCCGGATGCCGTAATCAGCCGCCTTGGTTTTAAAGCCGGCCGCCAGGGATTTTCCGAAATCATTTTGCAGGGTGATGACCACCACTCGTTTTTTACCGAGTAGATCACCGACCAGTTTGGCGCCGCCGCGGCCCTGAACCTCCCCCAGGAAAGAGGTTCGAAAGACGTAATTTCCCGCCCGAGTGATATCCGGATGGATGGCGTAAGCAGAAATATACGGAATCCCGGCTTCCTGAAACACTCCCGCTGCTGAACGCGTCGGGCCGGAATAACTGCCGGATATACCGAGGATCACCTTGTCCTGGCCGATCAGTTTGTTGGCGATGGGAATGGCCTGGGCTGCTTTGGCCTGATCGTCATAAATGACAAGCTCGATCATTCTTCCGTTGACGCCGCCCGCTGAATTGATCTGTTCGGCTGCCAGTTTGGCTCCTTCCGAAGCCGATTTGCCGTCGGATGCGGCAAAGCCCGTCAACGGAGCGTGAAAACCGATTTTTAATGGTTGGGCGGAATAAACCGCGCCTGCCCAGCAGACAATGCAAACCAGGACTGCCGATAGAAACCAAGCTGATTTTTTCATCTGGTACCTCCTTTTTCATATCCTATTACGGTTGTTTTGCCTGCACCGGTGTAAAGTTGAAACCACGGGCCGGTTGTGCGCCTCCAGATGAAATGCCGGGAACCGGCTTTTTTCTTGCGGGTTCCGTGGCGAATAGTGGCTTCTGACCTCGCTTTCAATTTCTTCCGGTGTGACTTGGTGCAGAGATTCTCTTCAAATTATATTTCACTGGGTTTCGTCCCTGTCGGGTGCGGTGATGTCACAAAATACGCTGGAATCATCTACGATGGTGATGGCGGGAGCCATGTCGACAGCGGCCGCCAAAGACCGGAATTCCTCCGGTCCGATAGTGGTAGCCCTAAAGCCGTCCTTGCAGACAATCACTCCGTCTCCGGTTGCCGCTTCGTCAATTTCACCCACAAGCCCGCAGGCGGCCTGCGCGCGAAACCAATCCAGTCGATGGGGCCAAAAATTTGCCGCATAGCTGGAAAACAGTACCTTTCCCCCGGCGCGGGTGATTCTTGCCGCTTCCAACAGCAGTGAGCGCCGGTCCACCTTGAAAGCCGAGATCCCGTTTTGGATGCACACCGTTACGTCGAAGCAGTTCGACTTGAATGATGTTTGGACGGCGTTCATCAATGCCAGATGAAAATTGTGGGCACCGATCCGATCGGCAAGCTGAAGGCTGGCCAGGGAAGTGTCGATGCCGAAAACCCGGCCCGCAGCGGCGGCCAATCGGACCAAGACCCGGCCATACCCGCAGCCGAGTTCCAGCACCTTGTCTCCGGGCTGAATACTTTCGATAACAAAATCGATTTCTGCATCCAGATACCGGCGCACGCGAGGGGAGGCGATTTCATATACTTTCTGCAATCTCTCGGCTGCAAGTCTTTCCGGATAGTAGCCTCTCGCAGCGTTGCCCATTACGCCCCCTCGTTGGCCCATCGACATGTGGTCGGTTTTGATATAACCGGGTGAGCACTGGCACTATATGCATCATTGACGAAACCTTCAAGAGATTCTTGGAGCTTCCAGGTCCGGTTGCACAGCCGGTTGTCCCTGAACTTCCATGGCTGTTTGCCGGTGCGGACATTTCGTGGAAACTTTTCAGCCAGGCTGAAAAATGTAATGGTTATACTGTGCCCCGGAGCACGGTCGTTTTCAGCCTCTGAAGAAACCTGCGAGTCATGCGACCGGAAATACGGTGCTCATAGATTTCTCCGTTGTCGGTGGCGCCCCTGATGATACCGTCGTTAAGAAAACGGGCCAGCAGTAGTTTGCCAAGCGCGTTGCGATCTTTTACGTTGTCGATGGAATCCAGCAGATCCGCGCGGGCTGCCGGGATCTTTTCGCCACGATCGAGCAGGGATTTCATAAAATTCGTCACCCGGGCCAACCGCAGAATTGTCACCGCTTCCTCGCGGCTGGTCGTGTGGTCAACGGGAAAGGCACTGGAGCGCATCAGGGTGGTTTTTGCCGGCAGAACCCCCAGGTCGTTGCAACGTTGAAAATCCGGAGTTCCGGGTACCGGGTAGTAAATCGAAACACCGGTGAGCACCCTGCGTGCGGCCAGAAACAGCAAGTCTTCGAGCGAATCCGTGGCCGTCTGGTCGGGAGCCCCGGCAATGATGTAACCCACAGCCGCCAGCCCATATTTTTCCGCCAGTGCAAGCGCGCGATCGAATGCCTTGCGAACGTCCGGTCTGCGAAACTTTTGCAACTGCGCCTCGGCGGTCGATCCCAGCGACAAATTCAGCGCGGTAAAACCCGCGCCGGCCATGGCGCGAACAATCTCTTCATCCAGGGACGGCGGGAACAGACCATTCATGGCTCGCAGCTCCAAATTGGCGCTGCCGAAGCGGCACTGAATATTTTTCAGCAAGGACAAAAACCAGCGTCGATCCAGCGACAGGTTTTCATCTTCGAAATCGACAAACAACGCGGAATCCTCCGAGACGGCCTGCCCGATTTCTGCCAGAACGGATTCTACCGAGCGGCGGACATAAGGGTGATCCGCCGAGCTTCGCATGCAGCAATAGGAACACTTCATCGGACAGCCCCGGCTGGTTACCACCACCAGGGTCGATTTTTTACCCCTGCGGTAGTACGATTGGTCGATGAGCTGCCGCGCGGGAAGCGGAAAGTCGCCTGGTGTCTTGATTCGGGCCGGCGCAGAGATGATCAATTTACTGTTTGGGCCCCGCCACACCAGGCCGGGGATATGTGCCAGGCTCGCGCCGTTGAACAGGGCCCTGGCCAGCATCGGCATGGCGATTTCTCCGTCACCGCGCAGGACAAAGTCAACGGCGCTCGACTGCATCACATATTCCGGCAGCTCGGTAGGGTGGTGTCCGCCCAGAACTATTTTACACTGTGGCAATGCCGCCTTTACGGTTTCTGCCGTTTTCACGGCCTCTTCTTCGTAAGCGGTGAACAGGGAGGAGATCCCCACCAGGAAGGCTCTGGAGCGCTTCGCTTGCCGTGCAATATGGGCGAAACTGCGGCCGAAATGCCGGTAGTGATGAAACAGCCCGAAAGGCGAACGATCAGGGAGGCCGTAAAACGCTTCGAGATAATTCATTTCCGGCGGCAGCCCGATCTTGCGCGAACGGGAGGTAGCCAGTGCGTCCAGGATTTCTACAGAAAACCCGGCCTGCTGGAGGGCAGCGGCTATGCAGGCCAGGCCATAAGGTGCCGATCGCTTAGCGGTGAGGTAAAAGTCTCTGATAGGTGGTTGCAGTAAAAGGACGTCCGGCATTTTCGGTAAACCAACCCCATACGGATGCAGACATTTCGAATAAGAAAAGGGGCCGTTGAAAAACGTGCCCCTTTTCAGCACAGGTAAGGATAGATGGAAACTGTCAGCGCACCGGTCTCACCGAGCCATAGGGTCGGCGGCATCCATTTCCTCCAGTCGAAGCTGCTGAGAGCGCCAGACGTTGTTTTCATTGGCAAACTTTTCGATGTTTACTTCGGTCAGGTGAGTCGCCATCTGAATATCTTCGGCGGCCAGATCCGCAGAGCCAAGTTTGGCGTGCAGGTTGGCCCGGCTATAGTAGGCGGCGCCGTATCCCGGGTCGATATCGATGGCTTTGCTGAAGTCGGCCAGTGCCGATTGATGGTCACCGCTTTTGTCATTGACCAGACCCCTGAGATGGTAAGCCCGGGCATTGGTTGGGTCGATCTCCACCACCCGATCGAAATCGGAACGGGCTTCGTCGAGTCGATCCAATTTAAAGTAAGCCGATCCGCGACTCATAACGGCTAATTTTAGCTCCGGGTCCATTTCAATGGCCTGGGTGAAAGCTTCGATGCTCTCCTCGTAGTTTCGGCCTATAAATTCTTCCATGGCTTTTTGAAACAAATCATATGCAGAATGTGTTGCAGACATGATCCGAGACCTCCTCTTTTATAGACGCACACGGTCCATTTGGATCGTGAAATCTTCAAGTTTTGGTAGGAAAGTAGTATTTTATTGTTCTAAAAATTACCATTGTGATGTGGCTCAAAATTAATTAGTTTTGGAGCCATGTCAACAGCCCACCGGTGCTGCTAAGTCAATTTACCGCTGGCCCGGAAGGCGTCGATACTGGTTTTTTCAACGAGAACCGCGCCTTTGTTTTTCACGGCTCTGATTTCACCGAACTCGATCAGCTGATAGACCACCTTTCGGCCGATACCCATGTATTTGGCAGTCTCACTAACGGTCAGCAGCGGCAACGAAACAAAACCATCGTTTTTCATGTTAACGTATCTCCTTCACTCAATTATTTACCGATCAATGGAAGATGAATAATCATCCTCTGGTGGGCTGTAAACCGAGACCGGGATGTCTATCAGCAAAATTAGCGGCAATGAAATCGATTCTGCGGGGGTGTGTAGGGTGTGCGGGCTATCGCAGGTATTGATGCTGCAAATCTTTGATGGTTTTTCTCTCCCATTCGGCCGTGTAGCGCAAAAAGCCGACCATGCCCCCCGGACCGGGGAAATAGACCCAGACGGCTGCCCCGAAAAAGTCGAAGTAGGTTGAGTGCACGATCCGGGTTTTTCCTGACTCAGGTGTTAATTGTATGGTTCCGCGGTTGAACTTTTGCCCGCATTCTGCCGGATTCAGCAGGCGGTAGTTTATGCGAGAGGATGAAGGATATACTGTCGTCTGCCACCGGAACACGGTCTCGGGCGCATCGACATAAAGCGTTTCCGTGATATAGACATTGTTTTGCCGGCTGATCAACCGGTTTGACACGATGTAGCGGTTGCTGGAGATAAAATCAGCTCCGAAATCGGTTTTAAATTTCCAGAACAGATCCAGGGGGACATTTACGGTGTATGTCAACCGGAAGGCCTGGCCGGTCTGATCGGAAGATTCGATGCGATGCACTTCGGTGTGAGGGGCGCCCGGCTGGTCGGCATGAGCTGCAACGCTTCCGCAGGTCATCGCCATGGACAG
>JAHEIV010000004.1 GCA_024639205.1 Deltaproteobacteria bacterium
GCTCAAGGGGAAGTCACCCCAGGCCAGGAAATTGGTGGTGCCGCCGATGCCGCCCCACTCTTTGTAAAACGAAGCCACTGCCAGCAGATCCGGCAGATAGACGTTTTCAATAAAATCCTGAGTCTCCTTGGTCAGATACAAAAACTCGGCGATGCGATCCGGCGTCAGGTCCTTTACAGAGGTAACGCCGCCCACCACCAGGGACTGCAGGTGGGGGTTCTTGGCGCCGAAAATGGCGTGCATCCTGGCCGAGCGGGCCTGCAGGCGCAGGGCCTCGATATAGTGGGCGGAGGCCATCAGGTTGGCTTCCGGAGGAAGCTGATAGGCCGGGTGCCCCCAGTAGGCGTTGCTGAACGGACCGAGCTGTCCGCTGTCGACAAAGGTCTGCAGCCGCTGCTGCACTCTCTTGTAATATGCCATCCCACCCACGTCGGCGTTGCTGACATTGTCGGCCAGCGTGGCGGTTTTCTTGGGATCGGCTTTTAGTGCACTGACGATATCGACCCAGTCGAGCGCGTGCAGGTGATAAAAGTGGACCAAGTGATCGTGTTGAAACTGCGCACCGTGCAAAAGGTTGCGAATCAAGCGCGCATTCGGGGGAATATTTACATTGACTGCATCTTCGACTGCCCTCACCGAGGACAGAGCATGTGTGTACGTTCAGACCCCGCAGGAGCGCTGCACGAAATGGTGTGCATCGCGCGGATCGCGTCCCTGAAGAATCAACTCGATTCCTCTAAACATCTGTCCTGAGCTCCAGGCATTGACGACCTTGCCGTCGGCAATCTCCACTTCGATGCGAAGATGGCCCTCAATCCTGGTAATTGGATCAACCACGACTCTTTGCGCCATAAGATCTCCTCCCTATTCTATATCCAACTTTTTGGTATGAATTTGCATGTCGACTCGTTTACAGCTCTTCATAAAACGGGGTAAACCGATCCCAGAAATTGGGCTCGCTGCATCCGAGGCAGGGATGTCCGGCTTCCACCGGCCAACTGGTTCCGTCGTTGAATTTGACGATCGGACAGTTGTTGTAGGTTTCCGGTCCCCTGCAGCCGACCTTGTACAGGCAGTAGCCCATGGCCGCTTCTTCAGAGCCGAACTCCTCGACGAATTCGTCGTTTTCAAAGTGGGCTCTGCGTGGGCACTGGTCGTGAATGGTCTTCCCGTAGGCAAACAGTGGTCGTCCGAGGTCGTCAACAGCCGGCAGTTTGCCGAGGAGGAGATAGTTGACAACGGTTCCGACGAAGTTCACCGGGTTGGGGGGACAGCCGGCAATGTTGACCGTATTGACCCCGATCGCATCGGTAACACCCTTGTAGCCGCCCGGATTCGGTTTGGCCGCCGGGATTCCGCCGTAAGTGGCACAGGCACCGATGGCAATGGTCGCCAGGGCGTTGGGGACCACTTCTTTGGCAATCTCCAGAAAGGTGCGTCCGGCGATTTTGCCGTAGCCGCCGTCGAACCTGGTGGCAATCGAGCCCTCCACCACGCAGATGTACTGCCCCTTGTACTTTTTCATTGCCATTTGCAGTTGATCTTCCGCCTGCTGTCCGGCCGCCGCCATGATGGTTTCATGGTACTCGATCGAAAGCACTTCCAGCACCAGCTCATCCACGTACGGATACTGGCTGCGCAGCACCGATTCGGAGCACCCGGTGCATTCACCGAAATGCAGCCAAATCACCGCTGGACGCTGTTGGGGGGCAGCAAAGACCTCTGCCACTTTGGGGACAAACGATGAGGAAAGCCCCATCGTCGCTGTGAGAAAGGTGCAGTATTTCATGAAATCTCTGCGCGATACACCCTTCTCTGCCAGCCTTTGGTAAAATGCTTTTTCCTGATCCATCGGCACCTCCTTGATGCTGTTGGGGACGGTTTACAACCGTCCAGACCTACAAACGCAAGTGAACGCCTCTATAAACAAAAAAAGCCTTTTCGGCACGGCACCACACCCTGTGGGGGAAGGGTTCGCCGTTGAAAGGCTTAATTCTTTTTCTCAATATTATCAATAGGATATACCGCTGTACTGCTGGCCCAGTTGCATTCCTTCAACCGATGAATACGATTTAGCGTTTGTAGATCATTCCATTGACCAAGTCAAGACCAAAGTGCGCGCACATGCGGCATGCGCCATTGAAAAGGAGTGGCTGTCGGTAGGCAGTTTCAGATCCTTGATTCAGGTTTCTTCATCGGCATCGCCGTATTCGCCGTCGGCAATTTTCAGCGAAGAATTCAACTGTTTCAGGCCCGTCTTATCCTCGAGGTCGTCCTGCTGGTAGTCATCTTCCAGCAGTTCATCCAGGTCCTGGTCGGCCTCCTCTTCCAGGCGTTTTTCCATCTTCTCTTCCTCGGCAGCCAGCAATTCAATATCGTCAAAAAACAGCTCGACGCTCGGATCTTCCGACCGAAGCAGTCCGGTCACTCCATGGGCAATCCGTTCGGCGTATACGCCCGGAGGATACATGTTTTTCGTTCGAAGCGCTGCGATCAGCACTTCCTTTTTCTCCCGGGAGGCCTTCCGGATGGCCTCCATCGGGTAATTTTCTTCGCAAATCGGCGAAAGGATATTCTTGTCCAGCTCGGCGTATTCGCGAATCGTCAGGACCTGTTTTTCATCGTCCCGCGTGATCTGGTATTTTTGTTTCATTTCAGCACCTCGATATGCGTTTTTGCCTGTCTCGAAACTGCTGGTTTCGGATCGACCCGCCTGCTGCCAAAGGGCATGCGGATCGCTTCGTAGCGCAGCGTGGAAGGCCTATTTTACAACAAAAACGTGAATAAAATACACGAATATTTTACCCTGTCAACAGCTGAATCCCTTGTTCCGACAAAAAAATGCCCGGCAAAGAAAACCGGGCAAGCGCAACCCAACAAATTGATTGACCATAAAATCCCCAGATGGTAAAAAACAGCGCTGTAGCCTTGGAGGGATGGCTGAGTGGTCGAAAGCGGCGGTCTTGAAAACCGTTGAGGGTAACACCTCCGTGGGTTCGAATCCTACTCCCTCCGCCAAACCATCTGCTTTGCACATCGATAAAGCGCCTGCATCCAGCAGTACAGGCATTGACAAAGGGCTGCGGTTTTCAGTTGTTTTTGGATACAATCTGTCGATTGTCCCTCATAAATTTATGAGGAGAGATGGCCGAGCCGGCTGAAGGCGCTCGCCTGCTAAGCGAGTATGGGGTGAAAGCTCCATCGAGGGTTCGAATCCCTCTCTCTCCGCCACTATAAAAGGGGCCGCCTGAAAGGCGGCCCCTTTTATGTAGAGCAGAATGTAGAACGAATATAGTGTCAGGCTTCCCCCATTGTGTGGTTGAGAATAAATTCATCGAGCATGGACAGCTGCCGGGGATCCAAGTCTTCGAAGGCGATATGCATCTGCCGCATCCTCACGGAGCTGAAAGGGGATTCGCTTTCGATTTCAAAATCCGAAACCGGCTTGTACGACAGGTTGTCCATAAACAGTCCGCCACCGGCCAGGATGATCTTCAGTACACCCTTCGCGCTTGGTGTTTCCCGGCTGTCGATATATCGAAAAGACAGCCCCACCAGGCTGATATCCTTTATCTGGCCCAACCGCTGGGTGCCATTGACCAGTGCCGCAAATGCTCCCTGCCGAACCTTGAAGCGCTTTTTTCGTCTACGGTCGGCAATCCGGCGTCTTTTGTCGTCTTCGGCTCGCTTTTGCTGTCTTCGCTCCGGCTTGTTGCGTCTGTCGCCCATTTTCCACTCCTTGCCGCTCGATCGATCGAATTTCGGAATCGATTTCATTATAGACTGCACGTGACGAAAAATCAAGGTCACGCGTACCTTCGCACCGCCCGAACCTGTGGTCCGCTTCAGAGTGGGCCATGGGACACGGAAACAAGGAGAAGCTTTTGAAATCCTCATTATTTTAGAATGTTAGCACAGACATCGAATGCGCTTGACAAATCGTCCTTTCCTTACTAATTATAGCGTTTTTAGTATCGAAAGAACCGTGGACCGGGGCGATTGCCGGTCTAATTCCATAAGAAAAACAAGGATGAAAGGAGATGTGAGCACATGGCAAATTTAATTCCTCCTCATGGTGGAAAAGGGCTGACCAAATGCCTTCTCGAAGGGGCAGAGCGTGATGCGGAGCTGAAAAAGGCCGAAGGGCTGATGAAGGTCGCCGTTTCACCGCGCGTCAAAGGCGATCTGATCATGATCGGCATCGGCGGTTTCAGCCCGCTGACCGGTTTCATGACCAAAGACGACTGGAAAGGGGTTTGCGACAATTATCTGCTGGCCGACGGCACTTTCTGGCCGGTGCCAGTGACCTTGGACGTAAGCACTGCCGAAGCCGCCGAGATTTCGGAAGGCAGCGAGATTGCCCTCCAGGACCCTGAAAGCGGCGCAATCATGGCCACCATGCAGGTCGCCGAAAAGTTCGAATTGACCGCGGCCGACAAGAAGTACGAATGTGAAAAAATCTTCATGGGTGAAGGCACCAAGACCGCCGACGAGTTCTGGAAGATTGCCGAGGAAGATCATCCCGGTGTCCAGATGGTGATGAACCAGAAAGAGTTCTGTCTGGCCGGACCGGTCAAGGTTCTCAGCGAAGGCGAATACCCCACCCGCTACCAGGGAGTCTACCACCGCCCGGAAGAGTCACGTAAGATTTTCGAAGAGAAAGGCTGGAGCGAAGTGGCGGCCCTGCAGTTGAGAAACCCCATGCATCGCTCCCACGAGTATCTGTGCAAGATCGCCGTTGAGGTCTGCGACGGTGTCTACATTCACTCACTGGTGGGCAACCTGAAACCGGGCGACATTCCGGCTTCCGTGCGCGTCAAATGCATCGATGCGCTGGTGAAAAACTACTTTGTGGAAGCCAACGTCGTTCAAGGCGGCTATCCGCTGGATATGCGCTACGCCGGACCGCGCGAGGGCCTTCTGCATGCCGTATTCCGCCAGAACTACGGATGCTCCAAGATGATCATCGGCCGCGATCACGCCGGCGTGGGCGATTTTTACGGGATGTTCGAAGCCCAGACCATTTTCGACAAGATTCCAAAGCCGCAAGAGGCCGGCAAAGCCCTTGCTTGCTCGCCACTGAAGATCGACTGGACCTTTTACTGCTATAAATGCGACGGTATGGCGTCTTTGCGAACCTGCCCCCACGCGAAAGAAGATCGGGTCCTGCTGTCCGGAACCATGCTGCGCAAAATGCTCTCAGAAGGTCAAGATCTGCCGGATCATTTCGGCCGCGACGAGGTCGTCGTTATCCTGCGGGAATACTACGAAGGCCTGACGGAGAAGGTAAAGATCAAGACCCACAAGGCAGCAACCGGCGATTAATTCATCACACGATTCAAACCGAAAAAGGGGCGCCCTCAGGGGCCCCCTTTTTTTATTGCCGAATCCCGGCAAGTGCCCGGTGTTCGGTATGGCCTGCCGCGCGATGTGACATGCGGAACCATAAAATGGATACGGGACCACCGACGACGAAAAAAGGGGGCTTTTCAAGCCCCCTTTTCATTTTTAAATCTACCTGGCTATGCCGGACGATCTACTGCCGCTTGGTGTATTCCGCATAGGTCATGGCAGCCGTCCGATAGACGATGTGAGCCAGCTTTGAAAACGGCGTGTAGGCAAACAGGCTCCAGATCAACAACAGGTGCACGAAATAGACGGCATACGTCGGGCCGGCCAGCCCTGCCAGACGCAGTAACTGCGTCATCATGCCGGTCAGACCCAGGCCGAACACCAGCACAACCAGATACCAATCCCAGTAGCTGGAGCCTTGGTCTTTTTTGGCCACTCGGTTCTTCCACAGCAGCAGCGAGCCGACAATCAGCGCAACGCCGGAGATGTTGCCGAGCCATTTTACCGGATTGAGCTGGCTGTAAGGCCCTTCGATATGCAGCACCCACTCGGCAATAAAAAAGCAGTTGGTGACGATAAACAATCCGATGAAGCTGAACAGCACCAGCAAGTGAGCGATCGAGCGGCCTTTGTTCTCGCCGCACTCATCGAATTTTTTGTGTTGGAATACGGTCAGCACCGTCGCCAGCAAGGCTTTTACGACCCCGACGACTTCGATCTTTTCCGCAGTGGTCTTGCCGGCGGCCAGCGCACTGGCATGGATGTCAGCGATGAACCGCTTCAAACCGAGGGCAAAAACGCCGATAGAAGCGAAGAACGTGGGAATCATGATGATGTCCACCAGGTAGTTGTTGATGAAGTGGCTCTGCCAGATTTCACCGCCGCGTGGTGCAAAATTCAGCCAGTCGATCCCGACCGATTTCAGGATCAGGCCCAGCCCGATGAATATGATCGCCGGGATGGCCAGCAGCACGGGCAGCATCTTTGGATCGGCCACCATCTTGCTCACCACCTTGGGCGTAGCGTATTCCCGGACCGTATAGGCGCGCAGCGCACCCAGCACTTCGCCGGGCTTGGCGCCCCGCGGGCACTTGGTTGTGCAATCGCCGCAGTTGTGGCACAGCCAGATGTCGTAATCGGCCACAAGCTGATCCTTGAGACCCCAGGATGCTGCGATCATTTCCTTGCGCGGATACGGCTGGTTGTCCGGCGAAATCGGACAAACCACCGAACAGGTGGCGCACTGGTAACATTTCTTCAGGTCTCCACCCCCCAGCTTGCCCAGTTCGCGAATAAAACCAACATTCGGTTCAAGCGTCATTGTTTCCGCCATAATGTACCTCCTCTATCGTGACCGGGCCGGTAGGCCGCCGGCTCCGATCCCATATCCGTAACCGATTTTAGAATCCCTTGAACGGGTTCGGTCCGAGAGCTTCGATCGAATCCACGAATTCGTTTACGATCTGTGGAATCTTGTCATAGTCATCGATGGCCAGTTCGAACTGGGCAACGCGTTCGTTCTCCAGAGCCAGGCTGGCCAGGGCATCCCCGATTTTCTTAACGCGGATCTCTGCCAGTTCACTGCCTTTGATGAAATGACACTGATAATCGTCACCGTGCTTGCAGCCCAGCAGGAACACCCCGTCCATTCCCTGGGACAGGGCGTCTTTGATCCAGATCACATTCATCGAGCCGAGGCAGCGGATCGGGATAAACCGAACGTCCGCCGAATAAGACAGGCGGTTGAGTCCGGCGATGTCGATGGCCGGATAGGCGTCGTTTTCACAGACCAGCCCCAGAATTCTATACGGGGGTTCCTCGTAGTCGTCTTCCGAAGGCACGCCGATCGCCTTGACCATCGATCCGATGCTGTCGATGCTGTAGTCGGAGAAGTTGATAATCCGCTCCGGGCAGCACCCCATGCAGGTCCCGCAGCGCCGGCAGCGAGCCGCGTTCGGCTTGGGGGTTCCCTTTTCATCGTCGTCGATGGCCCCGAACGGGCACTCCTGGGTGCAGCGCTTGCACTGGGTGCAGCGCTGCATAAAAAAATCCGGAAAGGTCATATCACCGGAACGCGGGTGAACGGACACCCCCCGGTTGACCGATTCGAGACACTGAATGGCTTTCAGGGCCGCGCCGGCGGCGTCCTCGATCGATTCCTCCGTTGTCATGCTCCGGCGGATGCCGCCGGCGGCATAAATTCCCGTTCGCTGGGTTTCATAGGGAAAACAGATGTAGTTGGAATCTACATAGTCTTCGAACAGCTCGATATCCCGGAAAGCCGGTCCCTGGCGATAGGCCATGTTCACCACCGGATCGTCCTTGGTGGCCGGCTCCATTCCGGCGGCCAGCACCACCAGATCGGCATTTACCTGAACGTCCCTGCCCAACAGGGTGTCCTGGGCCTTCACGATCAGTCCGTCCCCGTTCGGCGAAACTTCGGTCACGGTACCCTTGGTCATAAAGATCCCCTCATCCTGCTGGATGCTCTTGTAAAAATTCTCGGCCAGTCCGACCGTTCGCATGTGCTGGTAGAAAATAAACGCCTTGCCGTCGGCCGGAAAATCCTCGCGAACGTACTTGGCCTGCTTGAGCGCCACCAGGCTGGTCACTGCGCCGGTATATTCAAAGTCGTTGTCGTCTTCTTTATCCGGGCTCTGGATGAATACCACCGACCGGGCCTGCTTGCCGTCAGACGGTCTTTTGATGGATCCCTGCTTGGCGATTTTCTCAAATTCGGCGTTGGTCACCACATCCGGCAAATCGATGCCCAGGTGTGCGTATTGGTCGCCTTTGGGCTTTGCCGGGCTCCATCCGGCGGCCAGTATGACGGCCCCGAACGGTTCGCCGTTCGGATCCACCGTCAGGATGTCGACTTTGCCTTTGTTGTATTCCATGAATTTTTCATGGAGCTGTTCCGCATTGAGTTCCTTGCCGTTTTCATCGACGGTCATTTCTTCCGGCAGCGGATACGGAACATCGAATTCGATTTTCTCACCGGGTTTTTTCAGGGTAACGGTGAAATTGCCCGGTTCTCCGGCCATCCGGGCCACCACCGTTTCGGTTTTCACGGTGATCTTCGGGTGATCTTGGACCGCCTTGATTTTGTCGTCGATAACCGGTGCGCTTAATTCCTCGTAAGGCGTTCCCAGCGGCAGCTGTTTGCGCCAGGTTTTCGCATGGCCACCCAATTCGGCGGTTTTTTCAACAACGGTCACCTCATAGCCGGTATTGGCCGCATCCAGTGCTGCCGACAATCCGGTGATTCCACCGCCGATCACCAGGATCTTGCGGTTGAAGCTTTCTACCTGATAGGCTTCCGGCGGCTCGATCTTTTTCACCCGGGCCATGCCCATCTTCAGATAGTCGTCCGCCAGCATCTGAACCCGGTCGAAGTGGATACCGTCATCTTTCTGGTCCTCTTCGAGTCTCGGAAATTCGCTGCGGGGATGAGACCAGACCACCTGCTCTCTGATGTTGACACGATCCACCTGGCAGCCCTCAAAACGGAAGATGTCGAAATTCACTCTGCGGCTGCAGGCCGCGATCACCAGCGTATTGATGCCGTTGGTCTCGATGTCGGATTTCAGCAGCTCGACACCTTCCTTGCCGCAAAACATCGGGTGGTTTTGAACCGGAAATCCTTCCTCCTTGGCGACATCTCCCAGCGCATCAATGTCGAGGGAATCTCCGATCCCGCATCCCGTGCAGATGTAAACACCATATTTCTTATCCATTAGATTCCTCCTACTTGCTCGCCAGGGTTTGAATGGCCTTCAGGGCCATGCCGGTTGCATTCTGGTTGGAACTCACCACGTCCAGTGGTTTGTTGGCGCATCCCACGGCGAACATGCCGCCTTGATCGAAATCGTTTATGACAAAACCATCTTCCGTAACCTTCAAATCCGCGGGCAGCTTGGCATCGGCAGCAGTCGGCTGCATCCCGGTGGCCAGCACCACCATTTCAACGGTTTGATGAACCTTTTCTCCAGTCACGGCATTTTCGGCCGTTACGGTGATGTTGCCGGAACCGGCATCACTGACCTCGGCGACCTTGCCCTTGATGAAAAAGATGTTTTCGTCTTCCTTTATCTTCTTGTAGAACTTTTCGTATCGCAAGCCGGGTGCCCGCATGTCGATGTAAAAAATGTAAATCTTGGCATCCGGATAGCGCTCCCGGACATAAGTGGCCTGCTTCAACGACGCCATGCAGCAAATGTAAGAACAGTAGGGCAGATGGTTTTCATCCCGCGAACCGGCACACTGCACAAAAGCGACACTATCCGGACCCTTGTTGTCGGACGGCCGCAGGATCTGACCTTTGGTCGGACCGTTAGGGGCCGCCATGCGTTCCATCATCATGTTGGTGATGATGTTCGGATAGGTCCCGAATCCAAGGTTGTCGATCTTTTTGGCATCATAGGGTTCCCAGCCGGTAGCCCAGACAACGGCGCCAACTTGCAGTTCGAGCGTTTTGGCCTCCATCTCAAAATCCACCGCGTCGTACTTGCAGGCCTGTTTGACCCGCTGGGCATCTTCCGGTGAATCTTTTACAGACGAGTGGATGATAAAACGCGCCGGATAGGCCAACTCGTAAGGCAGGTGAGCGCCCTTGATCTTTTTCATGCCGAAATCAAAAAAGCTTTCGATTTCAGTCTGGCAGGCTTCGGTGCAGTCTCCGCAGCAAGTGCAGTTTTCGTTGACATACCGAGGATTGAGTCTGACGGTAACGGTGTATGCGCCCGGGCCGCCATCGACTTTCTCGACATCGGCCAGCGTCAACACCTTTACCCGCGGGTTGTCCTTGATCCTGCGAAAATTGATTTCCAGACCGCAGGTGGGGGGACAAAGCTTGGGGAAGTACTGGTTGAGCTGCGCAACCCTGCCGCCCAGGTACGGGTTCTTTTCCACCAGGAACACCTCGTAGCCCACTTCAGCGGCTTCAAGGGCCGTGGTCAACCCGCTGATCCCTCCGCCAACAACCATAATGCTGCCACTAGCAAGGGCTGTGTTTTCTGTCATGCGATTCCTCCGTGCGATAATTTGTTAATCCAGATTTCTCGGCCTTCAGGCGATACCCTTGAGGTCGAAATCCGAAACTCGAAACTCGAAAACCGGCGAGCAACGGCCGGATCCTGTTTCCAGTTCCCAGTTTCTGGTTTCTACCAGGGATACCGCCTGAAGTTAATAAAAACCTCCAGGCGTCGGCCGACGCCTGGAGGTTCGTTTTTGTTACACTAACTCATCGGTTCGCTCCGATCAGTCCGGAATGATCTTGGTGTAATCTTTCTTGAAGATATCCCATTTTTGTTCATTCGGATCGAACTTGGAGTTGACGAAGCAGAACCAGTTTGCGTCATCCTGACCCGGGTAGTCGGCCTGGTAGTAAAAGCCGGGGTACCGGGTTTCCTTACGGTACTGGATGTGCCGCAGATGGGATTCCACCGTCCAGATGCGGTGCAGAATTTCCCAGGCCCGCATCAGTTCGTGCAGGTCGCCGGCCGCCAGCTTCTCGCAGTCTTCGCGCATGGTTTGCAACAGCTCCATGACGATTTCCAGGTTCTTGCTGCTGGTCTGATAGAAGGTGGCCGTTCCGGCACCGTACTCGTGGGTGGCTTTCATCAACCGGTACATCATGCCTTCGGGCTTGAGGTAATTCGGGTTGACATCCGAAGAGGTGCTATAAGCGACGTGTTCCAGATACGTACGCACGAACTTGTAGACATAGTCGACTACATCGCTGCCACTCATGGTCGGCTCGGGTTTGTAGTCGGCGTTGTCTTTGGCGTATCGGACCATCTGTTTGGCGCACATGCGACCTTCGGCATGCGATCCGGAAGAAAACTTGTGCCCGGAGCAGCCGACACCATCACCGGCGGTAAACAGGCCGTTGACCGAGGTCATGCGGTTGTAAACCTTGCCATTTTCAGCCTTGATCTTGTAAGAATCCGGCACCCAGTCGTAATCCGGTCCGGATACCCAGAAACCGCAGCAACCCGAGTGAGAACCGAGCAGATACGGCTCGGTCGGCATAACCTCGGAGTTCTTCTTTTCCGGCTCGGTGTTGGTGGCGCACCAGAGATTGGCCTGACCGCAGGTCATGTCCAGAAAGTCTTCCCAGGCCTCGGACTCGAGGTGCTTGAGCTCTCTTTTGTCCATGGTCTTACCGAGTTCGGCCAGTGCGCTCACGGTGTCCATGATGATCGGCCCGCGGCCTTCCTTCATTTCAAAGAGCATCAGGTGGTTCCGCAGACAGGTCGGCGTGATGGCTGCGGTTCCGTACGGAGCGAATCTTTCCAGCTCTTGCTTGGCGGCATCGCTGCCGGCAAACGCTTCTCCAAGGCCGTTGAGGGTCTTGGCCTTGAACAGCAGGAACCAGGCGCCCACCGGGCCGTAACCGTCTTTGAAGCGAGCCGGGGTGAACCGGTTTTCCATCATGGAGAGCTCAGCACCGATCCGCATGCCGAGATAATAGGTGGAACCGGAGTTCCAAACCGGATACCAGGCACGGCCCTTGCCTTCTCCAACCGAACGCGGCTGATAGATGTTGACCGCGCCGCCGCAGGCGATCACGGCGGTTTTGCATTTGATCAGATAGACCTTGTTCTCCCGTACGGAAAAGCCCATTGCACCGGCGATCTGATTCGGCTTGTTTTTGTCCAGCAGCAGTTCGACGATAAACACCCGCTCCAGGACATTGTCTTCGCCGATAGCTTTCTTGGCGGCCTCGGCCACCACCCGCTTGTAGGACTCACCGTTGATCATGATCTGCCATTTACCGGTACGCACCGGCTCGGCCCCGGACTTCAGCGTCCCCATGGTCTGGCCTTTTTTGCCGTCCAGGTTTTTACCTTCGGCGCTCTTTTTCCAGATCGGCAGGCCCCATTCTTCGAACAGATGGACGGAGTCGTCCACGTGGCAGCCCAGATCAAAAATCAGGTCTTCGCGCACAATGCCCATCAGGTCGTTGCGAACCATGCGGACATAGTCGTCGGAAGAGTTCTTGCCAATGTAAGTATTGATGGCGGAAAGACCCTGTGCGACTGCACCGCTTCTTTCCATAGCCGCTTTGTCCACCAGCAGGACCGATTGATCCGGCTGCAGCCATTTCTTTACCTCGAATGCAGCTCCGCAAGCCGCCATACCACCGCCAACGATCAGAACGTCGACTTCCATTTCTTCGAGTTCCGGATCCTTTACGGCTTTAAGTTCACCTTTGGGTTTATTCGGTAATGCCATATTCCATCCTCCTTACGATAGTTTTCACAGTTGATCTTTCATTGGACAGTAAACATCCCGGCGCTAGTTATACCGTCGCCTGGGGAGTGGGCATCTGATAGCCATCGGCTTCCTCGGTTGACAGCAGCTGGCTCTCGAGATCCTGTCCCTTCAGCTCCGGATAGTCGTTTGCAGCGCCTTCAGGAGTTGTCCGGATGGGGAACTTAAAGCGTTTGATGACGCCGTTGCGGAATTTGCAGGTCCACATCACATCTTCGGTACCCAGCATCGGCATAATGCTGCTTCCCAGCGGAACGAAGTCAGCGTACCCGCGCACTTCGATGGCTTGCGTGGGACAAATTTTGACACATGAAAAACATTCCCAGCACTGATCCGGCTCCTGGTTGTATGCCTTCATGGCGTCAGGATCCAGCACCATCAGATCGTTGGGGCAAATGTACATGCATGCAGTCTTATCGCCGCCCTTGCAGCCGTCACATTTTTCATCGATTACAAAGCTTGGCATCTAGCGTACCTCCTAATTTAAGTGTTCAATCGATTTCCGACTCTACAAATCTTTAACATCCTGAAATCTGTGATCTGCGTCCGCCACACCTCCCTTCTCTTATTGGCCTGTCAGTATTTCGGCACAATCAGATAATATTTTCTCGTCGATCTCAACTCTCGCGGAATCGACTCGGGCAAACCGTTTCGGCTTCCACACGCCGAGGAGCAAGCCTGAAATGTTTAGTAAAATCAGTTAGATAACTTCCATCGCAAGGTAGAACTTTTATCATTCAACATTTGCCTTGTCAAGAACTTTTGCGGGCACAAATACCAAAATAGTCAAACGGTTCCGGTCAATTCCGATGTGTAACAAGATGTGGTCAAATCTTCGAAAACGCCCACTACATGTTGTACTATCTTTCGCTGTCGATTTTAAACGGATCCCGCTCCAATCGACGGCTGCACGCCCTGCAGAAATCGGTTGTTTTTCCCAGGTTGCGAAAAGGAACCCTTTGTGCGTTGAATCTTGACCACCAAACCGCTATGGTGGGCCATCACCGTCGAATTCCACCGTCTTTTTCTGAGAAATGAGGCCATGCAGCAACGACAGCCGCATCCATCCAGAGACGGGCTGATACCGGTTTCGGAGAAAGAGAGCTTTGCGTTTGATTGCAGCCGCGCGGTTTCGTGTTTCAATGCCTGCTGCCGAAATCTGAACCAGTTTCTGACCCCCTACGACATCCTGCAGCTGAAAAACCACCTGGGAATCGGCTCCGGGGAATTCCTGGAAATCTATACCTCCCGGCACATCGGACCGGAAACCGGCCTTCCGGTCATCACCCTTCAGCCCAAACCCGGAGCCGAAAGGGAGTGTCCCTTTGTTACCACTTCCGGCTGCGCAGTCTACCCGAATCGGCCGTCCTCCTGTCGTATTTATCCGCTCGCGCGGGTGGTTTCCCGCTGCCGGCGGACCGGCCGGTTTGCAGAACACTTTGCCCTGATTCGGGAACCCCACTGCCTCGGGTTTCAGCAAAACACCCGCCAAACCGCGCGGCAGTGGCTCCAAAGCCAGCAACTGCATGTCTACCTGGAGCAAAACGACCGGTTCCTGGAAATTATCGGGCTAAAAAATCGACTGGCTCCGGGTCCGCTGGATCTTCGCAGCCGGCACCTTTTTCATCTTGCGCTCTACGACATCGACGCCTTCCGTGACCACATCCTTTGTAAGGGGCTGCTGGCGGATCGGCCCCTTTCGGCCGAAATCATCAAACGCCTGGAAGCCGATGAGATGGCGTTGTTCGCATTCGGCCACCGATTCGTGGCGCAGCAGGTTTTCGGAAAGGATCGGGGTCCCTGAGATCGTCCCAATGGATCGGGTGTATCGACCGGCACCGCCGTTCGAAATACCGGATATCCGCAAAGACCCGGCTTTGGATAGGCCCGAATATAGGCAGCCGGCCGGATAGCGGATCATCGTGGGCGGATTGTTTTGGACGAAGTTCCGAACACGAAAAGCTTGATCCAGTCCCATCCGAACGTCATCAGTGCCACATCGTCCGTACGGATTTTTCTCACCCGGCTCGGTTTTACCCGAAATCGTTTTAAAAAGGTGCTTTCAAATATGAACTGCCGGAAAGCATCGATGTTGTATGCCGCCATGAAAGCCATCTTGGCTTTTTGACCACCGGGTCCTTCGGCTCCCCAGGGATCGTTCTGAAACAGCTGTTTGACCTGCGCCCAGCCGGTGGTCATGCGATCGTAAGTTGCAGCCAGTTGGTCCTGCGCCCAGCTGGCGACAGTTAACTCCTGATCTTCGTGCCGGCCGAGACAAAAATCCGGCGGGTGGAAAAAGTGAACCGGAACGGGTTTATGCCGGTGGGCATCAAACAACAGACCGCGTTCCACCGGGAAAAATCGGCAGGTATCCGGCCGGTCCGGATAGACCCGGCATCCGGCGTCTGATAAAAATGGACACGTTCGATGTTCATTGTCGGCCATCCGCAGCAGCACTTCGGGGAAAAAATTCTCCTCCCGCAACACGACATCCACATGTTCGTCCAGAAATCGATTGGAGGTCATGCCGAGGGCGTTTTTCAGACGGATCACGTCATATGGATACAGAAAAAGCTTCAAATTGCGGCAGCAACGGTTAAAACAAGCAATATCCGCATGGCAGCGGAACCGGAAGGTGTCGCCGGCGTTCAACCGAATGCCGGGCAGCGATTCGATGTCGGATTGGGCTACAGATTTCATTTATTTCATGTAAAACTTTCGGTTTTTAGGATCAAAGCATTAAAAAAAAATCTATTTTCCCTTTATATTGAAATAGTTGTCTATCAATATATGAACTGGATGATCATTTCTGCCACGGTCAACCGTAGCTTGTCGGTCAGCCCCATCGCCTGGCGAAATTCCCGTTCAAGGGAGGCCAGGGCCGCATAGTGCGGTGTCCGATCCAAAACCGCATCGCCGGGGGATCCGCATTGCCGATGAAAATCGTCGCAGCCCGGGCCGACCATTTTCCTGCCATCCGGGCGCTGCAAGACATGCGGGATGCCGTGAAGGCGGCAGATCATCGGCCGATAGGCATACAGTCCGCAAAGGCCGCTGATATTCAGCGGGCATATCCGCTGCGATGTCTCACTCTCCGCCGGGGCCGCCTCCACCTGCCGGCAAACATCTATGGCCCGGGATTGGAGCGCTGCCCGCCGCTCCGGCTTGAGACCTTCCAACCCGCTGAAAAGATAAAACAATTCCAGATAGGTATGATGGTAAAAAAGCGTGCGGCAGCAGTTGTCTTCACAGCCCGAGCAGTGAAACCCGCACTTGTCGGCAGCTGCGGCATATGCCAAATCCATGGCCGTGAATATCTCCCGCAGCCTTACCGCATATGGGGCGAACCGATCCGACGCATGGCGGATCTGATCGATTGGACCGGAAGGCTTCATGGTATTTTCTTTTGAACTCCCATAAAAACGGCACTATAATGTCATCAGATATCGAATGAAAATGGCCATTGGTCCTTCATTTGGCACCCATATTTTTTGACCCGGCTGGTTGCGGCGGGAAATCGCTGCGCCTTTGATAGCCGTTGCCGCATCCCATGTAAAGGCCAAATTGATGAACGGACACCACCTGGTACTGGGAGAGCTGGTCGATACCATCACCGGAGAGACCGTCGCCGACACCCATGATGAGCGTTATCGTCAAAAGCTGGGGCGCCTGCTGGTGGAGCAGAAAGGGTATGACCGCAGCCAAATCGAGACACGTTTCCCGTTGGTGTGCCGGGCCGGTGATAATCGGGCCATCGTTCCGATCGATTTCGTCATCACTGCGGCAGGAAAAGTAGCAATGATCCTCAAGTACGGGCCGGGTTCGCTGACCACCCGTCACCGCTGCACCCTGGCAGCGTCCCGGCTCGTGTCCGGACACCTGGTACCCATCGTGGTGGTAACCAACGGGGAAGACGCCGATATCCTTGACGGTGCAAGCAGCGAGGTTGTTCGCAGCGGACTGGCGGCGATCCCTTCAGCTGTTGAGCTGGCCGAGATGATGGCGGGTTTTGGATTTGAAAAGATATCTGCGCAACGTGCGGAAATGGAATCGCGGATCGTGTACTGCTATGAAGTGGACGACAGCTGCCCCTGTGACGATACGATCTGCCGGATATGACCGGCCGAAGAATATCGTTCAGCCTGGCTGAACCATGTTCATCCGATCCAGAGGATTTACGGCGTTGTTTCTTTGGGTGGCTCCCCCCACAAATCCCGGGCGGACGAGCCTTTCTCGAATTTGAGGCTGCCACGGCGGCCTTCGCTCATTTCCATCAGCATTTTTTCCATCGCTTCCATGGAAATGTCGGTTCCCTCGGCGATCATCCGGTCGAACTCTTCCTTGATCCGCAGCATGCGGGCAGCCTCGGCCTGCACATATGCACCGTCGATCATTTGAAATTCCGAATCCAGAGCCAGCTCTGCAAAATGGTTCACCAACCCGAACTGACTTCCGGCAGCGTCTCCCAGATTGGCAATCCGATCGGCGATGGCGACAAGCTCATCGTTGTATTGCCGCACCTCTTCGATAGCCGCGGTGTCACCCTCCCGGGCAGCTGCCAGGGCAGTGTCACGCAGGTTTACAATCTCTTTTTGCCGGGCCCGATAGCCGGAAAGCTCACCTTTGCTGTTTTCAATACGATTCGCGAAACTGTCCACCACCCGGCGACCTTCGGTTCGCAGGCGATCGCGTTTGCGGGATCTCCACTGATACCAGTTCACACGTTCCGGAGTCGGCCGCAACGGCGTCAAACCGTCCGTATCGGCTTCGATTTCCTGATCCCGGGAAATGGTTTCAGCGCGTCCTACACCGGATACTTCCACCATGCCTTCCCGGACGATAATGCGAACCGAGCCGTCATCGCCAACACCCGCCTCGAACTGGGTGCCTCTCACACCGGCCACCAGAACCGGTGTGTTGATCTCGTATCGGGCCTGTTTTCCGACCACCCGCGATATTTTGTTCCAGACCCGGCCGAAAAAAATCAGCAGAGATGTCTTTTTTTCTTTCTGTCTTTGGATACCGGAGAGCTGAATCGAGCTACGGTCGCGGACAATTAAAGTCGAGCCATCAAACAGCTCAATCTCGGCCTGCCCATCGGCACCCGTTCGGATGCGGGTTCCGGCTGCCAATCGATCGCCGACGCGCGCCCGGTGTTCTGCATCACCGGGCGCCTGGACCCAGACCCGGCCTTTGAGAGCTACCAGAGTACCGCCGGTATCTTCCGCCAGACACAAAGCAGGCAATACCACCAACAGGCAACTGAGGGCCATCAGACGATAGATCATCGAGGATTTCCTTTTTTCGGGTTGTTTGGTGACCCCACCGGATCCTCTGGCGCATCGCGCCTCGAGCGGCACGTGAAATTCATGGCCCGTGGGGGTTCTGTAAATTATAGGCGGTGGGGCAAACAGGTGTCAAGGCCGCAGCCTGAATCAAAACTTGATTTTTTTCTTGAATTTTTTTGTTGCATTTCTTAGTGTTATTGGTTAGTCCACTGTTCTAAATTTCGTCGACCGGCCATGGCTGCTGCAGCGGTCGATTCTATGCCGCGGTCCGGTAGGCGCATGGTAAAAACCTTTTTCAAACAGGAGGTGCGGGAATAGCGCTAAAAAGTAAAACACACAGGCCAAGCAGAGCCCCTCGAGTCGGCATCAATCAAAACATCAGGGCAAGGGAAGTGCGGCTCATCAATCCTGACGGAGAACAGATCGGGGTCGTACCGATCGCGGAGGCACTCAACGCCGCAGGTGAATTTGGACTTGACCTGGTTGAGATTTCTCCCAATGCAAACCCTCCTGTCTGTAAAATAATGGACTATGGTCGATACAAGTACGAACAGACCAAAAAAAGACAGGAAGCAAAAAAGAAACAGTCTACCTTTCAGTTGAAAGAAATTAAGGTCCGACCGAAAACCGGTGAACATGATTTACAGGTAAAACTGGGTCACATCAAAAAATTCATCGGTAAAAAAGACAAAGTAAAGGTAACCGTCATGTTCCGTGGACGGGAAATCACCTTATCCCGGCTCGGAAACGAAATGCTCGAGCGAATTGCCGAGGAAACGGCTGATATCGCCGTGATCGAGCAACGCCCCAAGTTCGAGGGTCGGACACTGATGATGGTACTTTCGCCAAAGTAACCGATCGCCCCTTGCGATCCCGTGCGCTTTGGATACCAACCGGAAACCCAATGACTGCGACAGTGCATTGATCGCGTGCAGGTGGCGTGCGACGGAAGTGATATCTTTTCCCACGCCATCTCTTTTTTTGGTTTTTCTCATAAACGGTATTATCATTGACAGCACGGATTTGGATCGTCTCGGGCAGACGGCCCGGATGATGCGAACAGATGAAGCCAGCGGACCAGGTGACACAGGAGATATAACATGCCGAAAATAAAAACAAATCGTGCAGCTGCCAAACGATTCAGAAAGACCGGCACCGGAAAAATCGTTTTTTCCAAGTCCTTTGCCAGTCATATACTGACGAAAAAATCTTCAAAACGAAAGCGGCAGTTACGAAAAAATCAGCTGCTCACCAAAGCGAATCGGAAACAAGTCCGACGTCTGCTGCCCAATAGGTAAGCTGATTCAGGAGTAAGATCATGCGAGTTAAAAGAGGATTTAAAGCAAAGAAACGTCGCCAGAAAGTGTTGAAGCTCGCCAAGGGCTTCAGGGGTGGCCGCAGCAAACTCTATCGTACAGCCGCGGATTCCGTGGACAAGGCGCTCATGTATGCCTATCGCGATCGCCGACGGCGCAAGCGCGACTTCCGCCAACTCTGGATTGCGCGCATCAATGCAGCTGCCCGTTTGAACGAACTGTCTTACAGTAAATTCATGCACGGCCTTAAACTGGCCGGCGTCGAGCTTGACAGAAAAGTCCTGGCCGAGCTGGCCATCTCGGATCCGCCCGGTTTTGCCCAGATCGCAAAACTCGCCGCCCAACAGCTGTAACCGCACTGAACCCGAACGTGAATCACCGCCGATGTTGCCGCCGGCGAACCTATCCGTGCCCGGCGAGGCTGTTTTGACCTGCAGCTTGGCAGCTGCAAGACAACGCGCTGCCGGCAGGGGGAACTGTGGAAGAAACGATCGATCAAATCCATTCAAAGGCGATCAGCGAACTTGAATCAGCCGCGGACGTTCAGGCCGTCACGGCGCTGTCCGTCAAATACCTGGGCCGCAAAGGCGAAGTTACCCGTTTTCTGCGCAGCATCTCCAAGTACCGACCGGAAGAAAGGGCCACGATCGGCAAACGTGCCAACGAGATCAAGCAGGAGCTCGATCGCTTGTTCCGCGATGCCACCGAGCAGTTGAAGCGCACCGGCACAGCGAGAAAGGAACGGATC
>JAHEIV010000228.1 GCA_024639205.1 Deltaproteobacteria bacterium
CCGAGCAGTGCCAGGTTGCCGGTCTCCAAAATGATGCCGATCATCAAACCGGTGATGGCCGCGGATGCGCGGGGAGCCTCCCGAAGGGGGCGGTAGCCCACCCGCTCTACGGTGATTCCCACAAAGGAAGTCAGAAACATGGAAATCAAAATGGTCAGCACCAGAATCAGCCAGCCGGGCAGCGCCATCGCCCCCATGGAAGACAGGGCCACCAGGGCGGTGGCCACTCCGAAGCCGATGTAGGCACCGGTCATGAAAATGTCGCCGTGGGCGAAGTTAAACAGCATCAATATGCTGTAGACCATGGCGTAGCCGAGTGCGATCAGGGCATAGAAGCTGCCCCATTGCAGCGCGTTCACCAGATTTTGAAGAAAAAATGCCATCGCTTCCGCTCCGGGTGTCAGCAGGGCCCTGTGTTCACGGCCGGGTGTCTGCTGCGCAGAAGACCGTGTGCTGGTTAGAATCGCGGGCCGGAGCCGGTTTATCAATCGGGACCGTCGGCCCTCACGACTGCGGTATAAAAAGGCGGGCGCAGGGAAAACCTGGCCCGCCTTTTGTTACGACAAGCTTGATATCGATGGATGCGTTGAAATACCGTTTATCGTAAACCGGCCGCCAACACCCACCCGAATCGACAACAGGCAGGACTATGGGCAAACCGATTTGAAAAATGCGAATTCGCCCTGCTCGCTGATCCGGACGATGACGGCACATTTATCCGGATCGCCGGTTTCGTTAAAGGTCATCTGGCCGGTGATACCGTCAAATTGCTTGACTCGTGCCAGGGCATCCCGCACGCATTGCCGGTCTTTTTTGATGTCGCCGGAGATCGTGCCGCAGTCCTGAATCGCTTTTTGAACCAGTCCCAGGGCATCCCAGGTCAGTGCGCCCACGTCGTCCGGGATGTACCCGTGCTCTTTGTTGTATCGATCGATGAACGCTTTGGTGGCGCCTTTGGCTCCGGCCGCAGCGTAGTGCGTGCTGAAGAACAGACCGTAGCAGTCTTTTCCGCAAAGCTGTACGGTTTCGGCGCTGCCCCAGCTGTCGCTGCCGACGATCGGCTTGTCCCAACCGAGCTGATGGGCCTGCTGCACGATCAGGGCGACCTCGTTGTAATACTGCGGCGTGAAGATAAATTCCGCACCGGAGTTGATGATGTTGGTCAGCTGGGAACTGAAATCGGCGTCTTTGGTGGTAAAGCTCTCGTAGGCAACCACCGAGCCGGGACCGTTGGCCTTCTCCCACGCGGCTTTGAAGAACTCGGCCAGTCCCTTGGGATAGTCACTGGCCACATCGTAGAGGACCGCAGCCTTGTTGAACCCAAACTCTTCTTTTACGAAGTTGGCCACTACCGGGCCCTGGAACGGATCCAGGAAACAGGCCCGGAAAACGAACGGACGATCCTGGGTGGTTTTCGGGTTGGTGGACCAGGGGCTGATCATCGGGGTTGCGTAATTGTTGGCCACTTCACCGGCCGGCACTGCCTGCTTTGAAGACTGCGGGCCGACAATCACCAAGACTTCATCTTCGGTGATCATCTTGGTGTTGGCCTTCACTGCTGATTCGGCTTTGGACTCGTTGTCTTCGATCACCAGTTCGACTTTGTATTTCTTTCCTCCGACATCCAGGCCGCCGGCGGCATTGATATCCGCCAGCCACATTTGAGCGGCAAACTTGGAACCCTCTCCCACTTTGGGAATGTCTCCGGTGATGGGAGCATTGAGACCGATCTTGATGGATTGCGGTGCCTCAGGGCCGCAGGCAACGAACGCCAGCCCGAGGATCAGAAATAACGGGATTATCAAGGCGACGGATTTTGTGTTCATTGGTACCTCCTTTTGAAAGCTGCCGCTGTAGGATTGATGTAGGAAAGATCAATAGATTACGACGCTAAAGTTGGGTTGATAACACAGGGTTTACGCATAATCAACTCTAAAATAGTCAAGCGATGAGAGCACCAGAGTCATTGACGAAATGATAATTAATTTAGAATTATATTGACATATTCTGCAATTATGAGTAAAAATCTTGACGGTATCCTCTAAACCCTCCCCCAATCCAATCGGAGGCCGTCGTGAAAATAGACGCGATGCACATCGAGATCATCAAGCATCTCCGCGACGGCAGAAAATCATACAAAGAAATCGCCCGCGTACTGGGAATTGCCGAAAACACCGTGCGATCGAGGGTGAGAAAACTCATGCAAGAGGGCATTCTCGAAGTGGGCGGCCTGGTAGATCCGGAAGGAATAGCCGGGCATCGAGTCGTGTTTGTCGGCGTAAAGCTCGCCACCCTCAACCTGGTGGAAAAAGGCAAGGAGTTCAGCAAACTAAGAGGCGTTATCTCGGTAAGTGTCGTAACCGGTCGATATGATCTGATGCTGATGGTGTTGTTGCGGGATGGATTCGATCTGCTGGAGTTCTACACCCAGGAGGTGTACCGATTGAAGAGTGTGCGCTCGGTGGAGACGTTTGTGGTTTACAAGGGATACAATTTGAAAGTGCCCTACATACTGTAAGGACAGGATGTCGAGATTCTGAAAATATACAGGCTGAGAGGAGGCGCCCATGGTTGAGACTGGCAAAAAGACACGATTGCACGACTGGCACGTTCAACAGGGCGCCAATATGGCCCGGTTCGGCCAATACGACATGCCGCTGTGGTATCGGGCCGGTGCAAAAAGCGAGCACCTGGCTGTAATATCCGCCTCCGGGCTTTTCGACACCAGCCACATGTGTGCGGTCATTGTGGAAGGAAACGATGCACGCGGTCTTTTGCAGCAATGTTTCTCCAAGAACCTGCAGGTGTGCATCGGCAAGCAGCAGAGCCCGCTGACGGCCGGCAGAAGCGTCTACGGGGTTTTCCTTGCCGAAAACGGAAGCGTGATCGACGATGCCATCGTCTTTGAGCTAAACGATCAACTGTACCTGGTGGTGGTTAACTCCGGCATGGGTCCGGAGATCTCCGCTCATTTGCGCAGCCACAGCGGCAACCGCAGCGTTGATATTTCGGATTTATCCGATGAGCTCGGCAAACTCGACGTGCAGGGCCCCGCTTCTGCCAGGATCCTCGGCAAGGTGCTCGCCGATCCGGAAAGGGTTTTTGCCGAACTGCCGTACTTTTCTTTCAAGGGCCACTTCGACCCCGCCTCACCGCTTTCCGAAGCCGCAGTGCTGCTGGACGGCACGCCGATTCTACTCTCCCGCACCGGTTATACCGGTGAATTCGGTTTTGAAATATTCATAAAACCGGAACACTTTGTTCCGGCCTGGGAGCGGATCCTGGCGGCCGGTCAAGACTACAACCTGCTTCCCTGCGGGCTGGCGGCAAGAGATTCCCTGCGCGCCGGGGCCTTACTGCCCCTGTCCCATCAGGACATCGGAGCGTGGCCTTTCATCAATAACCCCTGGGAATTCGCCCTGCCGTTCAATGCCGATCGGAGCGGGTTCACCAAGCAGTTTGTGGGAGCCGATGCCCTGTTGAATCTGCAAGACGACATGTATACCTATGCTTTTGCCGGAAGCGACCTGCGCAAAGTGACCGCCCAGGATCCGGCCGCCGTGCTGGATCGCAGTGGCGAGACTGTCGGCACGGTGCTCACCTGTGCCACCGACATGGCCATCGGGCGACACAACGGCCGTATTTTCAGTATCGCCAGCGCCGATAAACCGGCAGGATTCCAACCTCGCGGGCTCTGCTGCGGCTTTGTGAAAGTCACCCGATCGCTTCAACCCGGTGAAACCGTCCGGCTCAAAGATAACCGGCGCAGCATCGAGGTGGAAATCGTAACCGACATCCGCCCCGCACGAACAGCGCGCAAAGCTATGGCGCGTTTTTTGAAATGACGAATCCATAAAACGGCAACCAACCCAACCAAGGAGGAGACTGCATGAAAGAAATTCACGAACTCAACCTGCCCGAAGAAGTCCGCTACGCCGAGGACCACGAATGGGTGCGATCCGAAGAAAGCAAGTTCATCGTGGGCATCAGCGATTACGCCCAGGATCAGCTGGGGGACATCGTTTTCGTGGAGCTGCCGGAGGTCGGCGCCGCCTTGTCCAAGGGCGAGGCGTTCGGCACCGTCGAATCGGTCAAGGCGGTTTCCGAACTGTACATGCCTGTCGGTGGCACCATCCTGGCGATCAACGGTGAATTGGAAGAGTCACCGGAGCTGGTCAACAGCCAGCCCTACGGGCAGGGATGGATGATCGAGGTGCAACCGGGCGAAGCAAAGGAAATCGATGTATTGATGGACCAGAAAGCCTATCTCGAAATGCTGAAAGGATTATAATCATGCGATATTTGCCCCACACACCGCAAGAGGTTGATGCCATGTTGAAGGTCATCGGCGTCGGCAGCCTGGATGATCTTTTCAGCACCATCCCGAAAAGCTGCTGCTGCCGGCTGGATATGAACCTGCCGGAGGCCCTGACCGAATGGGAGTTGAACGAACACATGGACGAACTGGCTTCCCGCGTGGCGGTCTCACCGGAATACAAAGTGTTCATGGGTGCCGGCAGCTATGACCACTATGTGCCGGCTTCGGCCCAGTACCTGACCAGCCGCAGTGAATTTGTTACCTCTTACACACCGTACCAGCCGGAAATCAGCCAGGGGACCTTGCAGGCGATTTACGAATACCAGACGCTGGCCACCCGGTTGATGGGCGTCGAGGTTGCCACCGCCTCCCACTACGACGGCTCGACCGCCCTGGCCGAATCGTTGCTGATGGCCATTCGGGTAACCGGCAGGAAGAAGGTTGCCGTATCTCGATTGGTCCATCCCCTGTACCGCAAGGTGATCAAAACCTATTTCGATCCGACCGGATACGAAGTGGTCGAACTTCCTTTTCTTGAGTCCGGACGAACGGACCTGAAAGAACTCAATAGCCTCGATGATCTGGCTGCCGTAGCCCTGCAGTCGCCGAACTTTTTCGGCTGCATTGAAGATCTGGCCGCCGCCGAGAAGGCGGTCCGCACCCGGCAGTCCCTGTTCATCGTCTCGTTCACCGAGCCGCTGGCCTACGGTCTGCTGAAAAGCCCGGGCAGCCTGAACGCCGATATCGTCTGCGGGGAAGGACAGAGTCTGGGCCTTTCGCGCTCTTTCGGCGGTCCCGGTCTGGGCATGCTGGGCAGCAGTAAAAAATACGTCCGCAATCTGCCGGGGCGACTGGTGGGCCGCACCAAAGACGTGGATGGCCGGGACGGTTTCGTGCTGACCCTGGCTACCCGCGAACAGCACATCCGCAGGGAGAAAGCGACATCCAATATCTGCACCAACAACAGCCTGTGTGCCACGACCGCAGCGGTCTATATGGCATCGTTGGGAGGAACCGGATTTCGCCAGCTGGCCCAACTGAACCGCGACAAGGCCGAATACCTGAAAAAAGAGCTGCAGAAGGCCGGCCATGCGATAGCGTTCGACACGCCCACCTTCAACGA
>JAHEIV010000229.1:0-584 GCA_024639205.1 Deltaproteobacteria bacterium
AGCTCCATCAGTTGCGACGCGTCGTAATCCGGAGGATACAGGTGCGGGCGATCTCCCATAATTTCAACGCCCTTGAATCCAAGCCGGGCGATTCTGTCGATCGAATCGAGCAGAGAGAATTTCACAAATGCGTTGGTGCTGTAGCCCAAGACCATGGTTTTTGTCTTTCTTCTCCCCTGCGGTTTCATCGATGGCGGCAGTCAAATTCGATGACGCATCGTTCGGTATGAAAACAAAACCGGGGCCCATTTAAAGTTTATACTGACCCACGCGTCAGGATGGCATCCACCCGTTGCTGCAGTTTCAGGTCTGTCGACGGTGCCTGTCAAATGAGAATGGGTTGGGGTTTCTCGGCATAAAGACCGCAGCGCTGATAGGCTGCGATTCCCAGGTATTGAACACAGCATCCAGGGGCTCGGGATTCACATCCAAACCCGCCATAACGGTTTCGGATGCGGCTGACCGGTAATCGAATCTTTCAGCAGGGACCAGGCTCGGCAGCGCATTCTGCGGGTTTCCGCCCAGGGCAGCCACAGCCCGTGCAAGGGTGGATGCCACCGCACCCTTGGCGGCTGCCACCCGCG
>JAHEIV010000229.1:594-5439 GCA_024639205.1 Deltaproteobacteria bacterium
GCCCGATTTTTCGAGCAATCAGGGTCGATCATCGACTGGGCTATAGGATGCACGTACCAGTTCATAGCAATTGTTTCAAACCTGCCTGTTTGTCCCTCCGGCAGCATAACTTGTAAGGCGGACAAAAACGAGCAAAAAAAGGAAACATTCCCGTTTTTGTGTCTGCTTCCTGCTCATGCTTGCGAAAACAATGAACTTTTACCGGCTTCCAGCGGTTGCCGGAAGATGCGAATATATAGGGAAATGCTCGATGCGTGTCAACCCGGGAATGCCGGATGTGTCCTGACCACAGGGGGTGGAACCGGCAATGGCAGTCGCGCCAGACTCGCTGTTTGCACCCGGATGCGGGCGGGAGAACGGTTTTTGGCAGATCCGGTTGGCTCGATCCAGGATCGTTGGCAGGCAAGGATCCGCTCTTGTGAAGTTGGGAAGCCGCCGTTACGTCCGTCAACGGATCCATTCAGACACGAATATAGTCGCCTGGGACTGTCTTTCGATGGAAACCCTCCATCGAGGACAGAGGGTTTCCATCAGACCTAATTCGGATATTCGGCCGGCATCGGACGATTGTGGTTTTCGCCCACGATGGTGCCGTCTGAGACTTGCAGTATCCGCCGGGCGAACCGGGCGCAATCATGGCTGTGGGTTACCATCACGATCGTGGTTCCGTCCCGGTTGAGCGCCTGGAGCAGCTTCATGATTTCTTTCGAGTTGCCCGAGTCGAGGTTGCCCGTCGGTTCGTCTGCCAGCAGCACCGGTGGTTTGTTGACGACGGCCCGGGCAACGGCGACCCTTTCCTTTTCTCCCCCGGAAATTTGATTCGGCAATCGATCGACCTTGTCGAGCAGATCGACCTGCTTGAGCGCCTCGGCGGCCATCTCCCGTTTGACCTTTCTGTCGGCTTTTACCACGGCCAGCGGCAGCATGACATTTTCCAGCACGGTGAGATACGGGACCAGGTGAAAACTCTGGAACACGAACCCGAGATATTCCCGGCGGAAATCGGCTCGCTGCTCCGATTTGAGTTGGTACACGTCGATTTCGTCTACCACCAGACTGCCGGAGGTCGGTGCGTTGATGGCACCCAGGACGGCCAGCAGGGTGGATTTGCCGGCACCGGATTCGCCCATGATCGCGACGAATTCGCCGTCTTCTATTTCAAAACTGACATCGGAGATCGCCGTTACGGTCGATTCACCGCTGCCGTATTGTTTGACAAGTTGTTGCGCACGGACAAAGCTCATCTCAACCTCCTTTACAGGGCCCTGAGGGCGTCATTCGGGTCCATGCGGGCGGCCAGAAGCGCCGGATATGCGCTGGAAACCAGGCCCACGATCAGCGCCACGGCAACGGACAGCGCGGCAAGCGTGCCGTCCAGCGGAACCGACCCGGAATGCTCGGGGGAAAACAGCGCAAGGGCCACTGCGGCAGCGCCGTAACCGGCCAGGTAGCCGATGACACCGGCCAGAATCGATACAATGCCGGCTTCGATAAAAACGATGTTCATTACGTGCCGGCGGCGAAAACCGATGGCACGAAATATCCCGATCTCCTCGGTGCGTTCCCGCACGCTTCCCATCATGGTAACCAGCACGACCAGACTTCCGATCAACAGGATGACGCCGGAGATGCCGTAGGAGAATCTTTTAAACTGGGCCAGCGCTTCCATGCGTCCTTTGACCACCTGCTGAATGGCCATCACCTTGGCCCCGGGGAGCGCACCGGAAATCTGCAGCACCATGTCTTCGATGGGGCAGTCCTTGCACAAGGCGGCGATCTCGACCATCGAAACCCGGCCGGTCTTGCCAAATAAGGCCTGGGCCGTTTCCAGGCGGGTGAAAATGAGCTGGTCATCCTGAGAGCCGGTGGGCTCCAGCATTCCGGCCACCTGCATTCGCTTGCCGGCAATCTCCAACGGGGCCCCGGGTTGCAGGTTCAGGATTCGGGCCACCTCAGATCCGAGAAGCAGCTCGCCGTCACCGGGCTCCTGTCCCCGGATTTTCCACCAGGGTTTGAGGATGCCGGCCACCGAAAAGTCGATCCCTGCCATCAGGATCCGGCGATCTTTCAGATCGGCGACGCCCAGCACCAACGGGCCGAGGGCCGCGACATTGGCGGCATTTCGTATATCTTTGATTCGGGTAAGTTCGACCTGACGGATTTCCTCCATTTCGAACGAAACCCCACCTAAGGACAAGCCACCGTAGGAGAGAGTAAGGTTTTCCGTTTTGGGGACAACCAGAATGTTGGCCCCGTACTGTTCCAGCTTGTGGTTGATATCGCGGGTCATGGCATTGACGAAACTGATGATGGCCACCACCGTTGCGACACCGACCACAAGCCCCGCCAGCACAAATGCGGCCTTGCCCTTTCGCCGCAAAAGGTTGCGAACCGATATTTCTTTCAAAGTCATGGGATCTCCTTTGTTCAGACAATCATCAGCTGAAGTTAAAGTATCGTTTGCCTTCCAGGATATCTTTGACCTGGATAACGACCTGCTCACCCTGCATGGCGCGGTTCAGGGGCGCCGGGTTGCAGCCGCCTTTTACTTCATTGACCAGTACCGAAGCAAAGCGACGACCGCAGTTGCGACAGACCATGTAGTCACCTTCCTGGTAGTACCCTTTGCCGGCCGGCCAGCAGACATCGCAGGCATCAAAAGCCGCTCGAATGATCCCATCGGAGCTTTTCAACACAAAGAAACGGATCGTATGGTTGCCATTGCGGTGTTCGAAATGCCGGGCTTTGCCGTCGGCAAACATGGCCGCCGGGAAAGTCACCAGATTGGCATCGGCGGCTACCCCGCCTTGCGCGGCTTGGGTCGAATTTGTCTGGTCGCCAGTTTGATTGAGCACCACAAAAACTCCCGCTCCGATGATCAGGACCGCGCAGGCGGCCAGTATCAGCGGCAACCGGCTCTTTTTATCGTTTCCCAGTACGGCGGCTTTCTTTGATTCCAGGCGGGTTCTGTCTTTATTATTTTTATGTTTCTTGCGCGACATAGTGATATCTTCCTTTCGATTCCGCAATTTTTATGGCGGCGGTTACTGTTAGTTTGTACCTGTTTGGGTCGACCCATGCGATGTGCACTGCGACATCAATCGCCTTTTATTCCGGCTGCATACAGAAAAAAGACGCCTGCACACAATAGGGTCAAGCGTGATCTAAGTGAAGATGGATGCTGCGAAGGATCAAATCAAAAGGGAGAGGGTTTGAAGGTATAGCGGCGGAGAACCTCGTTGGGCTGCAATCGTTCCCGAACCGCCGGCGCTTTGCATGGCTGCGTTCGATGACGGATTTCGTTGGATCGCTGAGACGCTGGTTGTTAAATGGTTGGGCTGGCTTTGCACGGTTTGAAAAGCCAGTTCAACCAAAGGCATTTCTTCGAACTTGCACAGATGACAGGTGTCACTCGATACCGGCCCACAGCAGGCTGGTTGGGATGGACCGGAGATGCGAACGGTATCGCGTTGCATATGGGATGCGGCAGGCATCGAACAGCAAGCGTGGTAACAGCCCAGTTGAGCCGCCACTTGCGGGATCATCACCCCGAATCCAATCAGCACTGTCAGCAGAACCGTTAGCGCAAACCGGAAGCTGCGGTGATATGTCGATCTGCTAAGGTACATTTTTAATCCGATGATTTCTGCAAAAAACTATACCAAAACAATATAGATTAACTGCAGGGCCGTGTCAACGGAAAACGGCTGCACAACTTTACAATCTCGAATGCATCGTTATTTTTGGTTAAAATTGCAAACCCGGCCAACGAAAAAAACTGTCATTTTTCAAACATTTTACAGCAAAGAAAGGATGGAGCCGAAATGAGTTTCGAGTTCAGTGCCGATGAAATTTTTTCAATGGCGGAACAGATGGAGAAAAACGGCCAAAAATTTTATAACGATGCTGCCGGAGCCACCCAGAGCGAAGACCATAAAAAGCTACTGCTGGAGCTGGCCGGTATGGAGGTGGATCACGAAAAGACCTTCAAGGCCCTGCGGGCCGAGCTGACCCGCAAGGAAAAGGAAACCAACGTCTTCGATCCGAATGGCGAAGCGGCTCTTTATCTGAAGGCCCTGGTGGACACCCGGGTGTTTTTCGAAAAAGATTTGGATGTGTCGTCCATGGAGAAGATTCTCAAGGCCGCCATCGAAGCGGAAAAAGACTCCATCGTTTTTTACCTGGGCATGAAGAATGCTGTTCCGGAAGAGTTGGGTCGGAAGCGCTTGGATCACATTATCAAAGAAGAGATGGGCCATGTCCGACTGTTGAGCCGGGAGCTGGTGAAGCTGAACCGTTAACCCGGAATCTGGGTTGATTCGCTCGATCCCTTATTCGGCAACCCGGCCCTGCTTGGACACCTCCTCCAGACCCGGGCGGTCGAGCAGCCGGATTCGACGACCCTGAACCTTGATCAGGTCCTCGGCGCTCATCTTGGCGAATATGCGCGACAGCGTCTCCGGGATCGTCCCCAGCAGACTGGCAAGCTGGCCCTTTGAGATCGGCAGTGTGACGGTTTGCTCGTCTTTCTGCTCTTCGGATAGCACGAGCAAATAGGAGGCCAGCCGACCCGGCACTTCTTTCAACGACAAATTCTCGACCTGGGTCGTGAACTGCCGCAGACGCATCGAAAGAACCGCCAGCATTTTCAGGGCCAGCGACGGGTTTGCGGAAAGCAGACCGAGAAATGCAGAGCGGGGGAAAAACAAAAGCCGGGCGGCGGTAATGGCCTCGCCGTTTGCCGGAAAGGATCGACCGGCAAACACGGCCACTTCTCCCACGGGGTCACCGGGGCCGAATATGTGCAAGATCTGTTCTTTGCCCTCTGGAGACAGCTTGAAGATC
>JAHEIV010000230.1 GCA_024639205.1 Deltaproteobacteria bacterium
TGACCGAAATGGGTTTCGAAGTTTCGGTAACCGGTGGACTGAACCCGGAAGATCTGGGGATTTTTAAAGGAATCCCCGTGAAATGTTTTATCGCCGGGCGGGGGTTGTATCAAGCCGAAGATCCGGCCCAGGCTGCACGCGCGTTCAAACAGGCCATAAACCAGTACTGGTAGTCATCTAATCAGAAGAAAAGACGCCACGCATTGGCGCCTCCCGCTTATGGTAAGGAACCCCATGAAACAACAGGAACTAAAAATTGGTATTTACGAAAAAGCGCTGCCCCACGGCTTAACCTGGGGTCAGAGACTGGCCATGGCCGAAACGCTCGCGTTTCATTTCGTGGAAATGTCGGTGGATGAAACCGATGAACGGCTGGCGCGCCTGGACTGGAGTCTTGAACAGCGCAAGGCCTTTAACCGGACGGTGCTGCAAAGCCCTTTGACGGTGCCGTCGATGTGTCTCAGCGGCCATCGGCGATTTCCCTTTGGCAGTCGTGATCCTGACATTCGCCGACAGGCGCTGGTCATAATGCAAAAGGCCATCGGTTTGGCCGTCGATACCGGCATTCGAACCATCCAGCTGGCCGGGTATGATGTCTATTACGAGCCAAGCGATCAAGACACCCGCGACCGCTATATCGAGGGGATGCAAAAGAGCCTGGAAATAGCCGCGCGCGAACAGGTCATGCTAGCCGTGGAAATCATGGATCACCCATTTATGAATTCCATCCTGCGTTACGCAAACATGAAAAAGCTGCTGGGCTCGCCGTGGTTCACGGTGTATCCTGACATCGGCAATTTGAGCGCCTGGGGCCATGATGTTTCCCAGGAGCTGACTTTAGGGATCAATGATATGGTTGCCATTCATCTCAAAGACACGCTGGCAGTCACCGAAACCAAAGAAGGAACATTCAAGGAAGTTCCCTTTGGAACCGGATGCGTAGATTTTCCCGGCACGTTCGCCACACTGAAGACACTCGGCTATTCCGGACCATTTCTTATCGAGATGTGGACCGAGCGGGCGGCACAGCCCGAAAAAGAGATTAAAGCCGCCCAAAAATGGCTTTTTGAGCAGATGCGCAAGGGGGGATATATCGATGAATGAAGATATGAAAAAAGAAGTGCTGGAGTCCAATCTTACCCTCAAAAAGCGGGGCCTTGTCATTTTTACCTGGGGCAATGTAAGCGCCATCGATCGGCCATCCGGGCAGGTGGTAATCAAACCGAGCGGCGTGCCGTATGCGACCATGAAGATTGAAGACCTAGTGGTGGTGGATCTGGACGGCAACACCATCGAGGGCCAATACAAACCCAGCAGCGATCTTGCCACACACCTGGAGCTTTACAAACGATTTTCCGAATGCGGCGCAGTGGTACACACCCACTCGCGCATGGCAACGGCCTGGGCCCAGGCCGGCATCGACTTGCCGGCTTACGGAACCACCCATGCCGACTATTTCTATGGCGCCATACCCTGCACCCGTCCTCTATCGACCAGCGAAATAAAAGGGGCTTATGAATACGAGACCGGCAAAGTCATCGCTGAAACTTTCACCCGACGCAATATCGCACCCATGGATGTCCCGGCCGTCCTGGTTTGCAGCCACGGCCCCTTTACCTGGGGGGCGACCCCGACAGAGGCGGTGCACAACACGGTGGTACTCGAAGAGATCGCCTCAATGGCCTGCCATAGCCGGCAGATAAATCAGGAAATGACTCCGATGCCTTCTGATCTTCTCGACAAGCATTATCTACGCAAGCATGGAGCCAATGCCTATTATGGTCAACGTTGATATGCAAACAATCCTGACAATCGATATCGGGTCCACCAACATGAAGGCCGTGCTGCACGATGCCCGCGGTAGCGTGATCCATATCGCCAAACGCCGGACACTCCCCGATTATCTTGCCGACAGACAAGTCGAAATGGATGCCAACACGCTCAGGGGTAAGCTGATCTCCCTGCTCAGCGAATCGTGTTCAACGATTCAGACCCAGGGCCGACAGCTCATCGCCATCAGTGTGACGTCGCAGCGCTCGTCGGTGCTACCGGTTGACGCTGATGGCAATCCACTGGCACCGATTATCATGTGGCATGATAAACGAACCGCTACGCTGTGCAATCAGCTTCAGATGCACGATGACAGGGTCTTTGCGTTAAGTGGAATGACCATATCGCCGGTCTATTCCGCCATCAAAATGCTCTGGTTTAAGCGGCATCGACCCGAGATATACCAAAAAACGGCCAAAATGCTGGGCATTCATGATTTTGCCGTTTTTACGTTATGCGATCGGTTTGTAACCGATCACTCGCTGGCCAGCAGCACCAACTTGTTAAATGTACACAACTGCCGGTGGGATCAGGATCTGATCGACATCTTTTCGGTCGACCGCAGCCATCTGTGTGATCTTATCCCACCAGGGTCCATTTGCGGTAAAACAACCCCAGAAATTTCCCATCTGACCGGACTGCCGACCGGAATCCCGGTGATATCCGCCGGCGGCGATCAGCAATGCGGGGCGCTCGGGCAGGGGATCATCGCCCCGGGTAGAATAAAGTGCACCACCGGAACCGGTTCCTATTTATTGGCATATGCCGATACGCCCGTCATCGATCAGCAAAAGCGATTTTTGTGTAAGATCGGCGCCATTCCGGGCACCTATTGCCTCGAGGCGGGGATTTTTACCACCGGAACGGTTTACCGCTGGTTTGACGATCAGTTCTACCGAGAGGTCGACGATGAGCAAGGTTTCGAGGTGATTAACCGGGAAGTGCTGCAAAGCCCCCCCGGCGCCAAAGGGGTATTGATGTTGCCGCACTATGAGGGCAGCGGCGCACCTCACTGGAATCCGGCCGACACCGGCGCTTTTTATAACATCAACCTGTCCACCTCCCGCGCCGACATGGCGCGCGCCATCCTCGAGGGGATCGTGATGGAGACAAAGGAAAATATCCTGCTTTTCGAGCAGTTTATCGGCAAGGCCGACCGAATAAGCGTGGCCGGCGGGATGACAAAATTCGACTTCTACAACCAGCTTCAGGCTGATATCTTCTCCTCACAGGTGGTTGCTTATTCCAATCCCGAAGCAACGGCTCTGGGCGCGTGGATATCGGCAGCGGTCACCTGTGGCCTGTTTGCATCATACGATGAAGCATTTCGAACAGCACAATTCACTGGTAAAGAAAGGGTGTTTTCACCGAACACGAAGCGAAGCGCTTTTTATGAAGTTGTCTGCGAAAGGCGTAAATTGCTCTATAATGCACTAAAATCAATGCACTCCCAAAAAGACGATGGGTAGAAAAGTGTTTGTCAGAATAGCGTTCCGATTGGAGCGGTCTTTTGGCAAGCAGGTGTCAAATCTTGGCAGGCTCTCGCCGAAATGAAAGGATGAGTCTCGGATCGATATCTGTCAAAAAGTGATAATCGGTGGGTATAGCTGTAGGTTATGCTTGCGATTAGACGGTAATCCGACGTTCATGAAAAGCTGTTTTGTCCCGACCGTAGTTTGGAAAAGCGCACCGTGAAAAAACCCATCTCCGGAAAATTCGCCAAGCATAACGAGTTCGATTTCATCTATGAGCGAGAAGAAGCCAAATACGGCTCAAACGGCACTGTCTCGTTTCCTGCAGCGGTGTTCGGTAAGATGCTGCTGCTCTTGCCAGGCTACACACACTCGCAGCGCGAACCGACGCAAACATTTGGGTGTCCTCGGTCTCGATCTGCACGGATGGAGTCGGATCCGAATTCAATCGGTGATTTCACGTCCCTTGGCACAAATAATAATTGGACCTGCACAAGGTGATTTCTTATACCGGCCATTGGGATTCTCCCTTTTTACTGAGGCTGCGGTGGGAACTGTGCCAGGATCTTGTTGACCGTTTCGTCGACATCCGCGGTGATTTGTGCCGGATCTGATCGGGGGGATATCGGACGAATTCCGGTACCTCTCCACAGCAGGCGACTGCCGCCGGGATCGTTCAAATCGATTACCAGCATGCCTTCGTCGAATTCTCGAACATCGCCGCCGCTACTGACACCCACACTGCCGAAACTGCCGCTGCCGCCAAATCCGAACCCGACTCCTGTTCTGACACCGTCTGATCGGATCTTGCTGCGGATTTGAAATACGTAAGAAACGGTAAAGTCGGCAGCACCGGTGGAACCTTTCCGGAATCCCTTCGCCGTCAGTGCGCGCTGGACCGCCGCTCGAATCCGCGCATCGAGCAAAGGGTTGTCCACGCGAATATCTCCGGTTTTCTCCTGATTTTCGGATTTCCAGGCAAACGTCTTCAGACCCGAAAAGTCCGTCTCGATATCGTAATCCTGGTTGACCTGCAGGCTGGAACAGCCCAGGGCCAATAGCGACACAGCAAGGACAATCTGTTTCCATAGCTCCCGCATGATTGGCCCTGCGCGACATCGAACCGGCGGTTGTCCGAAGCGAAGACGGCGAGTGCTAGCATTACACGAATTGTAGCTTTCTGGCAGGCGGTTCATTCTCTTCGGTTGCGGATGTTACCGCTTCAGCGTCTTCCGCTGCTGGTTCGGGCTCCTGGAACGCAAAAAACTCTTTCATGGTCTCCATCTTCAGATCTTGCGGTGTTTCCGGTACGCTGAACTGGTAAGGGGCGTAAAGGGTTACCATGTCGGATTCATTACCGAGCTCGTCAATGGCAGTGATCCCGAATTCGATCGGCCCATTTGCAGGTGTGAAAGACGCAACGTCATCGGGCAGAACGACTTCAGTGACATTATTCAAGCGTACACAGTTGGAATTGTACCCAACCCCTCCGCCGACAGACCAGTAAAGCTTATAGCCGACAACCTGAGAGGAATGGGAAGCTTTCCAGCTGAGTCGTCTTTTTTTCATTTTGGCCATCACCCGCTCTCCTATTCCCTGAACCATTTCAGTTCACCGGTTGTACACCCCGATTGCAGTTCCCCGACCAGCGGGAATACGGGTGATGGTGAACATAAAGATCTTCACAGCCAAACTGCCAAAAGAGCGAATTCACCCGGAGTACATCGATTGCCACTGTGCTTGCTGCAGATGCTCGCTCTCCTTTTCGACATTATCCCGGTCGCCTCCGAATACTTCTTGCTTGGCGACCATGCGGGGTGAAATTTCCTCGAACAGATTCTCGATTTCCAGCATTGCCTTGCTGCCGGGAGCATATTGCATCACCGAGACACCGGAGGTCATCGAATCGACGTAGGCCACTCTCTGACAAAGTTCCGCCTGGAAAATATCGGTGTCGAATACTTCCATGGCGTCCCTTGCTTCCCGTCCCACCCGGGTTCCGGGAATTTTCCGGCTGATCAGCAGTTGCGCTTTCAGATCGGGATTTTCCCGCCGCACTTCCGTGATCATCTCCAGCGTTCCCCAGCAGGACCAGATATCGAGCGG
>JAHEIV010000231.1 GCA_024639205.1 Deltaproteobacteria bacterium
CAAAACTTTCCGCAGCCGCGGGAACTTATCTGTGCGAGACTTATGAAATGTCCGGTGCCGCGGATCAGTCGCTGCAGCTGGCCCAAAAAATTCTATCCCGGCAGAATTGGCCGGTATGGATGCAAAACCGGCTCAAGATTCGCCGGGCGACTGCGCAGTTTATGCTGGGGCAAAAAGAAACCGCCGAGAAACAGTTCCAGGAGCTGCGGCAGTCGAAATCCGATCCGAACCTGGCGGCGGAACTTTTAATAGCCTGCCGCAACTACGGGATCGATTTCCCGCAGGCGGTCATCAGTGCATCCGAGCTGGCCCAGAAAGGAGAGGGCAAGCGGTTTGCCCGATTGAACTTCGCCCTGGGCCGGTATTATCTGTGGAAAAAAGATTACGTCAAGGCCGTCAATCACATGGAGGCCGGGCGCGACAAAAGCAACAAAAACCGCATTGAATTCAACGACCCGCTGATGCTGATCCACCTGGCCGATGCATACTACTACTCGCGTAAGTACTCGGAGGCCCTGGAGATATTTTTTGAGATGAGCAAACAGTTTCCGGCCGTTCGCCAGATACAGGTTGCCATCCAGGGGGTTTACTCGATGGAGCAGAAAAGCGCCGGAGATGCCAAGATTTTTTAACTCAAAGACAGCGGATAACAAAAACCGGCATCCAGGCGCAGGATGATAAAGGTGCATTCGATAAGGGGATGAAACAAGATTTGGTATTGAATCAACACCAGACTCCAAAACTTCAGCGGCAACAATATGCTTTAGCCGCTCTTTGAGGAGGATATCATGAAAAGCTTGCCCAGTGTAGTAATGATTGTACTGATTATGTTTTGCCTCGCCGTAATTCCGGCTGGAGCAGAACAGCGCGAGGACCAGTTTCCTGACGGCGGCGCTCTGAACTATGGTGAATACGGACGTCCCGCAACCCTGGACCCTATCACCAGCAACGACATGATTTCCCTGCGGATCACCGAACTGATCTTCAACGGGCTGGTCGGCATCGATGAAAAACAGGAGATCATTCCCGAGCTGGCCGAGCGATGGGAAATGGAAGAGGATGGGAAAAAGTATATCTTTTTCCTGCGGCAGGACGTTACCTGGCATCCGCGGGAAGGTGAGGATGCCATGCCTTTCACGGCTGATGACGTGATTTTCACCTACAACATCATGATGCACCCTCAGACCATCACGCCATTGAAAGTCCGTTACGAGTTTATTGAAAGCGTCACCAAAACGGATGATTATACCGTGACTTTCATATTGAAGCGACCGATTCTCAACGCTTTGGCGAAGTTCAGCTTCAAGGTGATCCCCCAGCACGGGCCGCAAAATACGGAGTTCCTCAACCGCGAGGATCCCTTTGTTCAAAGCCCGATTGGCACCGGGCCTTACTTGCTGAAAAATATCACTGCCGACCGTGAAGTGATCCTGGTGGCCAACGATAACTACTTCAAGGGGCGTCCGCACATCGAGAAATACATTGCACGGCCCTTTGCCGACCAGAACATCATGGGGCAGGCGTTGATGTTCAACGCAATCGACATGATCGTGCTGGTGAACCACCGTGATATTCCCCAGATCCAGGGTGATAAGCGTTTTGTCATGCAACCCTACAACGCGCTCTCTTATTCTTTCTTCGGGTTTAACCAGCGAAACCCATTGCTGGCGGACAAGCGGGTTCGTAAAGCATTCAGTTACGCTATCAACCGGCAGGAGATGCTCGACTCTTTTTTCAACAGCCAGGGGACCATTATCTCCGGGCCGTTTGCTCCGGGCAGCTGGGCTTACAACCTGGACGTTCAGCCGCTGCCGTACGATCCTGAGAAGGCCGAGGAGCTGCTCACCGAAGCCGGATTCGCCCGAAACGGTGACGGGATTATGGAAAAGGGCGGACGCAAGCTGTCACTGACTCTCAAGGTGCCGATCGCAAAAGAAAGCGAAGCGGTCAAACGGGTCGTGCTGGCTTTTAAAAATTACCTGCAGAAGATCGGGGTCGAGATCGAGCCCGAGTTTCAGGAGTGGATGTCATGGAAGGAAGACATCTTTTTGCATCATGATTTTGATCTGATGTACGCCTCCTGGGTCTTTGACGATTCGGCCGACATTTCCTCTTTGTTTCATTCCGCCGAGATCGGAGCCTGGAAGAACAACTTCGGGGCTTTTTCCAACCCGGATGTGGACGGATTGATCGTGGAAGCCAAGCTGACCCTCGACCACGAAAAGCGCAGAACCATCAATCGCAAACTACACGAGACGATTGCCGATGAAAACCCCTACACGTTTCTGTGGACCCTGACAAACTACGCCGGTTACAACAAGAAACTTCGCAAGGTGGCCATTCATCCGTACAAGTTCTTCTCTTTCGCCGATGAGTGGTACATTCCCAAGTCCGAGCAGCGTTAGATGTGTCCGACAACGCCATCCACGATTCGTGGATAGGCAATAGACAAGGCCACGGGCAATCTTTTCAATCCAGACACAGGGTGTCCGCCATGGGCACCCTGTGTCTGCTCTAATCCAATAAACGGATGAAACTTTCTGCCGTCAGACCCATCACGACACTGGTTACCCGGGAGCTGGGCATCGCTGCTCTTTTGCTGCTGGGCGTCAGTTTTGTTGTCTTTGTCATCTTGTACCTGTCTCCCGGAAGTCCATTCGCCTCCATCGTCGCCCGTATCGAAATGGCCGCCGAACCCGGCGCTGCTGCATCGGCACCTGCGACCTGGTACTCGCAGTATTTTATCTGGTTGAAAAACCTGTTAAAGGGCAATCTCGGCAATTCATTGCGCACCGGTCTGCCGGTGCTCCAAGAAGTCGTGCGGGTCGGCATCAACACTATGTATCTGACGATCGGCTCCTTGTTGGTCACGTTGCTGATCGCCGTTCCGATTGCCGTTTTTTCCGCCAGACGCGGGATGACCCCGACAGGCTGGTTGATGACGGTTTTCACTTACGTGGTGTCGGCCCTGCCGGTTTTCTGGCTGGGGTACATCTTCATTTACATTTCGATTCACCGGTTCGGGCTCTTTCCCCTGGCGTTCGGCTCGAACGCCGGTCCCTGGAACTGGTTTTACTTCATGCTGCCGGTGCTGGTGCTCGGCATCAGCAACGGCACCGTCAGCGAGGTGGTCCGCTACCTGCGAGAGGAGATGAAGCGAGTCTTTGACGAAGAGTATATCGTCACGGCCCGCGCCAAGGGGGCCTCGGTATGGAAGCATTCTTTTAAGGAAGGGTTTTTGATTCCGATCACCGAAATCATCGCCGCCAAGATTCCCTTTATCCTGGGTGGGGCTGTGGTGGTCGAGCAGGTGTTCAACTGGCCCGGTATGGGGCGTATGGCGTGGCAGGCGGCCCAGGATCGTGACTATCCCTTGATTATGGGCATCACGCTGGTGGCCGCCATCTTGGTGCGAATGGGAAGCTTGCTGCAGCGGGTGGTACTTATCATCGTCAACCCGCGCGCTTCCAGGGAATAATGTAACATCAAAGACTTTTCATTATGAGACGATTTTCCCAATACGCTTTTGAAATCGGCGACGTTTCCCATGTATCGTTTTGGAAAAAAGCCGGGCCGATGGACCGGGTATACATCGGTTATGGCTTGCTGGTGGTCCTGCTGGTGATCATCTCCTACGTGCTGGGGGCCACCGGCACGCTGCCGTATGATCCCCAGGAGATCGATCTGGAACTCATCATGGCGCCCCCCAACACGAGCGGACACCTGCTGGGCACCGATTTCATGGGGCGAGACATGCTCTCGCGGCTGATCATTTCCATTCAGGCGTATTTTCTGCCGGGGATGCTGGCTATCGGGATCGCCATTGTTTTTGGAACCTGCTTCGGGGTCCTTGCCGGATACTGGGGAGGCGCGCTGGATATCGCCACCACTTATATCAGCAACCTTTTGAACTCTTTTCCCCGCCTGGTGCTCATCCTGCTGATGGTTGCCGCCTTCAAACCGGACATCTACTACATCATGATCATCGTCGGGGTTACCAACATCCCGGTGGTGGCTTCGCTGATACACAGCAAGATACAATTTCTGAAGCAGAAGAATTTTATCGAGGCGGCAACATCGCTTGGTTTGAACAACGTTGCCATCATTTTCAAACACATTCTCTGGCACAACTGCCGATCGGTGCTGATCATTCAGGCTACCCTGGGAATGGCCGAAGCCATCCTGATGGAAACCAGCCTGAGCTACCTCGGATTCGGTGTGCAGGAGCCCACCCCCTCATGGGGCAACATGGTGCAGGCCGGTTCCAATTACTTCATGCAGGGTAAATTCTGGCCCTCGACGGCACCCGCCCTGGCGATTCTTTTTACCATCATGGGATTTCACCTGCTCGGTGACGGCCTGAACAACATGCTCGAAAGGAAAGGGGATCGATGACCGACGGGCCGGTGCTGAAAATCGAGAATCTCTACACGTATTTTTACACCCGCAGCCGGCAGGCTTTCATTCGCAGCGTCGATGGCGTTCATCTGGAGATCGACAAGGGAGAAACGCTGGGGATCGTCGGAGAGAGCGGCAGCGGAAAGAGTGTAACCGCCCTGTCGGTTATGGGACTGGTGACCACCGAACCGGGGGTAATCAGCGGGAAAGTCGGCCTGAAAACTCCCGGCGTTCAGAAAAACCTGCTTCAGGATATTTCCGAGTATGTAAAGACGGCCACTGTCACCGGTCGGATCATGGACGTTTACAAGGACAACCGGCGCTGGCAGAAAAACGTCGATCGGGTGATGCGCGGTATCCGGGGCCGCGAGATATCGATGATCTTTCAAAACCCCAAACTTTCGATGAACCCTTTCACCTGTGTCGGGAAACAGATTCAGGAATCGATCCTGCTGAATACTGCGGTCAGCAGCAGTGCGGAGGCCAAGGAGCAGGCACTGTACTGGCTGGAGAAAGTGAGAATCGACTCGCCCCGACTGCGCTACGACAACAACCCTTACGGGCTTTCGGGCGGGATGTGCCAGCGGGCGATGATCGCCATGGCGCTTTCCTCGGAACCGTCCCTGCTGATTGCCGATGAGCCCACCACCGGCCTGGATGCTACCATTCAATCCAAGATCGTCGAACTGCTGCAGGAAATCAAAACCACGGTGGGGGTGACGACCATGCTCATCAGCCACGACATCGACGTGATCCGCGCTTTGTCGGACCAGGTCGCCGTCATGTACGGCGGCACCATTTTGGAGCACGGACCGGCCGGCGTGATTCTTTCCGGTGGCATGGCCCCAAGCCACCCGTATACGGCGGCGTTGATGGCATCGATCCCCAACCGGGAGCAGATCAGAAAGAAGGCGTATTTGCATGCCATCAAGGGCGAGGTGCTCGAC
>JAHEIV010000232.1 GCA_024639205.1 Deltaproteobacteria bacterium
CGAAGCGATTTTTGGTTCAATCGCTTTGAAAGGCATCACCAAATGAAGGCATCCGCTTCTGCCGACATCATCGTCCACCGCGTTCTAACCGATGACGGCACCTTTCCCAACAACGCCCGTCTGCCCCTGCTGCTCTATGCGGCCGCGGACGCACTGCCGGCCGGCGATCCGGCACGGTCGCTGGAGGATCGGTTCGAGGCGCATGGCTGGACGAATTCATGGCGAAACGGTATACTCGAATATCACCACTACCACAGCACCGCCCACGAGGTGCTCGGTGTCTTCGGCGGCACCGCCCGGGTCCAACTGGGAGGCCCCGGCGGGCCGGAGTTTGCTCTGCAGCCGGGAGATGTGATCGTGATACCGGCCGGCGTCGCCCACAAGAACCGGGGCGCCAGTGCCGGTTTTCGGGTGGTCGGCGCCTACCCGGCCGGTCAACGCTGGGATATGAAAACCGGAAAGGCCGGCGAACGCCCGCAGACGGATCGAAACATTGCCGGCGTCGGGCTGCCGAAACTCGACCCGGTGTTCGGTGAAGCCGGGCCCCTAACGCGACTGTGGCATAAAAACAGGTAAACAGCAGCACCCCAATATCCGGAGCTGACGATGGAAAAGAAATACGCAGGATCGGAAAAAAGAAAGTTCAAGCGGATCGTGTTTTCTGCCAAAGATGAAGTGACGGCGGTGGTCACCTTCCCCGAAAAACCGGATGATCCGGTTTTTTATAAAATATCGGATATCGGCGCGGGCGGGCTGCGTTTTATGTTGCCCAAAAGCGATGCCCCTGAGATTATCTCTTTTAACGACACGCTATTCCTGCATGAAATCAAGGGAAAATCGCCGCTGGAAATGGTTGCCGGTGTCCAGCTGGAGGTCCGCTGGGTGATGCACCATGAAATGTTAGATCACATGGTCATCGGCTGCGAATTTGTGAACATTGCAGAAGATGTTAGCAGACAAATCGATCAATTTGTCGAATCCGAGCTGACCGAGCAGAACCTGGATCGCTAATCGGGGCGAAACCGGTTCACGAGCTTATCCAACGATACCCCGGGCCATTTCGCAGTGGCTGCGCTATCGCCGCTTGTAGCGCCTGCAGCAATGCCGATCTCATCCTTTTCGGCATCAACTCCGGCAAACGATGAAACCTTTTTTGCTTCGTAAATCTTTTGTGCTTTGTCGAATCCACTGATATAGCAAGCCTTTCGAACTACTTCCGATTTTATGTCAAAAATTGTTGCACCCTTAAACCCTTCCGACAGCCGATAACCGATCCTCTTTCCCTCTCTGCGGGCCGACACCACCGGTTTCGCTCAGAAAGTTAATTTGTTGTATTTTCCATCCGTTGAAGCCGCAACGTTAAAAACTTCTTCTCTTGATTCAGTTGTTTTTACATCCTGATATTGCGTGGCACGGTGATTGCTACAATGATAGGGCAAAGCAGCTGCAACTGCTCCCGGCGGGCCGAATAAACCAGGCGGCATCGTTCTTGTTACGGCGACCTCAAGGAGGGAAAATTGAGTCTATCTTTTATGATAAATCTTTGCATCCTGATCTTGCTGATGGTTTTATTCAGACTCTAACTGGAACAACCGGATATGACAGCAAGGAGAATCCCCTCAATAGGGCGCTGATTGGGCTAACGCAGTCTGTTTTTTGTGGAGATCAGCCGTGCCAGGGGCCGCATCTGAGATTTTCAATCGATAAAGCATGAAACCAGATACGGGCGATGCGACCCTGGGCGCTTTGTAAAAAAAGAAGACCCAATGAAGCTGGATAGAATGTACGATCAGACCAATTCGTTGGGCACGTTGTCGGTCTCATCGATGGCCGGCTCTCCGGTGAGCACTTCCGGGTTCTGAACACCGAAGTATTTAAAAATTGTGGACGCGATGGCAAACGGCTCGCACTGATAGGTGCCCGCCACAGGCGTGGTAAACTGCCTGTTTTTGAACGGTGTGCCGGTTCGCTCGGTTTTGCCGGCCAGTTTGCCCAGCACCCGGTCGGCAATCGCCGATCCGCCGATCGTGTAAAAGTTTTGATTGTTGCCGTGATCCCACCCGTTGGAGTCGTTGACGTTCACATTTCTGCCGAAGTCACCGAATACGTTGATCACGATGTTGTTCGCACCGGCGAGTTCCAGGTGTCGGGCGGCGACCTGCAACGCTTCCATCAGGATCCGAATACGGCCCGGATAGTTAACCAGCGCGCCGGAGTGATCGTCCCAGCCCCCCAGACCGCCGCTTCCCAGACTGATAAAGACCGTGTCGGGATTTTTGATGGCCAGGCTGACGGCCGCCCGCAGCCGGCTGCCCAGGCTGCTGTCCGGATAGGCCACTTTTTGATTCGTGTCCGGATCGACCGGCAGATCGGCATCGACCTGTGCGCTGTTAAAACTGTTTTCAATAAAATCAGCGAGCACCGCTCGCTTCAAAAAAGCGTCGTTGACCTTTTCGTAGACCGGGTACTGCGGTGATATCAGCTGAGCCAGGTCGTCGAGGCTTTGATCGTTGATATCCGAATCCTGCGCGTCCACGTAACCGTTTCTGGATCGGGTGTAAGGATTTCTGAATCTGGCATCCAGGTCCGTGGGCCGCAGGTTGGAGGGAATGAACAGATTGCCGGGTGCAAAGACGCTGGAGCTGCCTTCAAACGAAACAATGGGCAGCAATAGCTCATCGATACTTTTGCCGAACGGGTTGAACGCATCGAGGATGTCGGCCAGGGTCGCGGCGATGCCGGAATGGGAAAAGTCCAGGTTGCCCAGCAGGTTCTGGGTGATGCAGTGGCCGTGGGCCTTTGATTTGTCTTTGATGCGGTTGACGGTTCGATACAGCGACATGCTCTGGTTGGCCAGCAGCTGCTCCATGATATCGCCGCCGGCGCTGCCCCAGAACTTGTTGGCTGTGATGTCGTTGTTCGGATTGTTGGGATCCAGGGCCGCGGGGTACGGATTCTGGGAGTTGTCCGCGATATCTTCGATGTTCGTCAGGTTGCCGGCCAGCTCCGACGGGCCGCCGTAAAGGAACACGTGGATAATCTGGGGCATTGCCGCAGGAGGGCTGTAATTAATGTTGTCGATCAGGTAGGCTTTTGCCGTCGGTTTCCACACAAAGGAAGGTCCGGCCATGGCCAGACCGCAAAGCCCGGCGGTTTTCAAAAACTGTCTTCTGCTGATCATAACATCCTCCATTTAGCTAAAACACCCGTGTAAAGTACAATTCCGCCAGCCTGGAAAGGTAATCCAGCACGATCATGGCCTGCTGCATCTTTCTGTCATCGCGATCATAACCCCTGTTTGCGATGATGGTGTTGAGCTCGTCGAGTTCTTCCTGGCGAGCGGACCGGTTGATCACGGAAAGAAAAAGATAATCGATATACTCATCTCCGGTCAGATCCACATCGATAAACGAAGCCTGCCAGCCGCCGTCGTTATCGCTGGTTGCATTGGTTTTGCGATCGATCAACAGCTGCTCTCTGACCGCCTTGTGGTAGTAGGCAAAGCTCAGAGAGTCCAACGGAACATCCCTGGGCTTGCCGAGTTTATACACCATCGAGGCCTGTTTCATTTTCACCAGCCCCGGATAAGTCGAACTGGTGGACTGCCGGTTCAGGTTTTTAAAAAAGGTCCGTTTGGCAAACCAGTTCATTCGCCCGGCGAGACTAAAAAAAGTCTCTTCGAATGTCTGGGGCCGGTCGACGTTCATCAGGTATTCTTTTGAAAAAAGGATATTTCGGAAAATGTCTCGAAAGGTAACCGGATCACCGGTCAGGATTTCGCCGATGATCTGGACCTTGTTTACCCGGGGATATCCGTAAAAATAAATATCGACAATGGTCGCAATAACGGCCGGCAGCAGGTCCCCATGACCGGCGACGGCTCGATAAAAGTCATAGCAGTCGACGATGGTGGTGCCCAGGACCTCCTGCGGTTCGGTGTTGCCGCCGGCGCCGATCATCAGGATAAATTCATCGTTTTGTTCTTCCAGAGACCAGTTCTGGCAGGCCTGGGCAGAAGGGGGAACTTCGGCGTCCACAAATCGCTTCAGAAAAATTTCCAGCATCTCCCGGGTGTTGTCTTCCGGTGAACGAAACCGGCGCCAGTTTTCCTGGGAGATCATGTGCTCGTAGACGATATCGCGGACGGTCCGGTCGCTGCGGATCATGCTCAGCAGGCGTTCGAACACCCTTTGCGCGTCTTCATAGGCCACGGTGTCGAGCTCGACCGCCGGAGAGAACAGAATCGTGTTGGACAACACATACGCCATCCAGATGTCGAAGTAGTTTTTGCTCAGCGGCACCTCGTAAAGCAGGGCCAGCTGGTACTGAATCGGCCGCTGCTTGGAATCGAACTCGTATTTTTGATCGATCAGCGAACGGTATGTCGCCTCGTTGATGGGCTGCAGCAGGGTTTGCTCGATCGTGGTCAGATAATTCTGGTTGGTCTTCAGGGCCCGACTCAACCCCGCGTTGAGGTCAAAAAATTCATCGGTTGCAACCCCTTTGAACAACGCGCCGGTCGCCTTGTTGGAAACGGCAAACTTTTCTTGCTCGGTAAGCAGGTTGTAGTCGTCGTCGCTCAGTTTGGCCAGGCTGGCAGCAAAATTATCCACGGGTGCGGCGGGCCCGGCGCTCTCGCCACCGCCACCGCCGCAGGCCACCAATACCAGGAGCGCGGACATCAGAACAAAAACAGAAACGAACCGGTTGTTTTTCATGCGTACCTCCCACCTGTAAAGATTACTCTCTACAGGCAATATGCGTGCCAGCAACCCAGGATTCATATAACCGATTGAATATCCTTCAACTTATTATTGATACCGCTGCCGACCGCTCTTAAACTGGTGGATTATTACTACACTGCTATCTGGTTGGATTACGCTAATTGAACAAATGAACTCATAATCAACTGGTTACAGGTGCAGGATTAACCAGTCACCGGATTCGTGGGGAGGGCTACCGGGCTGCATCATGGGCGTTTTGCTTGTCGGCTGTTGCGATAACCCCTCTAAATAACAAGCAAACGAGGCGCAAAGGGGGACCGTATTATTTTTAATGTATAAATGCTATAATATGTAACACAGCTGCTATGGGCACTACGAAACAGTAATCGCGAAGTTTCAGCGCGGGTTGAGGTTTACCGTTTAGAAAAACAGCGTGGGCACCATGACGGATTCAGGTGCGATATCGAAACCAAGGAGGCATCGGCAATGGAAGCGACGTCAACGGAAGCACCCGCCAAAAAACAACAGGAACCGCAATTCAACGATGCCATGGTGCAAACGGCCATGGAGGGATTTAGAGCAGATCAAAACCTGATCAGTG
>JAHEIV010000233.1 GCA_024639205.1 Deltaproteobacteria bacterium
TGCCTTTGCTCCAGACGACGAGGAAATGATCGCAGGCGCCATTCGCGGTCACCTGGAAAAGGGCTGCGATCTGCTGCTGCTCAGCGGCGGCATGAGCGTCGATCCGGACGATGTCACCCGTAAGGCGATCCGGCAGGCCGGTGCCGACGAAGTTTACTACGGTGCGGCAGCACTGCCCGGCGCCATGTTCCTGACGGCGTACATCGGAGAACTTCCCCTGCTGGGGATCCCGGCTTGCGGACTGCACCACCGCATCACCGTGTTGGATCTGGTGCTGCCGCGCATCCTGTCCGGAGAAAGGATCGGCAAGAAGGAACTGGCATTTATCGGCCATGGCGGTCTGTGCAAGGACTGCTCGGAGTGCAGTTATCCCCACTGCCCTTTCGGTAAAGGGGTCTGACAAAAACAGTCCGCAGTTTTTGACCCCTGCAGTGATCTGCCGCTGTTGCGGATCGGAAGCCGTGTCCGTGGGTTTGAGAACGGGCGGAATCGAATGAAAAAAAAAGCGATGTCAAAACATCCTCAATCCATTGGGCGGGTGGTGGCGGTTTCGGTCAGCGACCGCAAAGGGGTGAGAAAGTCCAATGTCGATGCCGGACGCCTGGTAGAAAACCACGGACTGGAAGGTGACGCCCACACCGGTACATGGCACCGGCAGGTCAGCCTGCTGGCCCTGGAGAGCATCGAGAAGATCCGGGCCAGGGGCCTGTCGGTACATCCCGGGGATTTTGCCGAAAATATAACCACCGAAGGCATCCGATTGTGGCATCTGCCGGTGGGCACGCATCTAAGGCTGGGACCGGAATCTCTGGCGGAGGTGACCCAGATCGGCAAAGAGTGCCACAATCGCTGCGCCATCTTTCACCAGGTGGGCGACTGCGTGATGCCGCGGGAAGGAATCTTCGTGCGGATTTTGAAAGGCGGTCGCGTACGGGCCGGCGATACCATCGAGATATGGAACCCTGAACCGTCGTGCTGGACGAAAAATGAAAAAACGGTGATCGGCTGTCATGAACCTGGTTGATTCTTACGGCAGAAAGGTTGACTATCTTCGCATTTCCATCACCGATACCTGCAACCTGAACTGTACATATTGCTCCCCGCCGTTTTCAGGCCGCGCCCATTTGCAACGTGCCGAGATCCTCTCTTATGAAGAATTGACGATTCTTGCGGAATCGGCGGTTGCCGCCGGCATTTCAAAGATCCGAATCACTGGGGGCGAGCCGCTGGTGCGCAGGGGAGCGGTCGATTTCTGCCGGATGCTCTCTGGAATCGACGGTCTTGCCGACCTGTCGTTGACCACCAACGGGATAAGACTCGCCGAGCTTGCCGGACCGCTGTTTGACGCCGGAGTGCGCCGATTGAACGTCAGTCTCGACACGCTGCGGCGTGACCGGTTCGCTACAATTACCGGCCGGGATGGGCTCGACAGGGTGCTGGCGGGAATCGGGCGCGCCGAGGCCATCGGTTTCGATCCGATCAAGATCAACACGGTTGTGATGCGCGGCGTCAACCACGACGAGGTGGCCGAGCTTGCAGGGTGGACATGTAAAAAACCCTATCAGGTGCGTTTCATCGAGCTGATGCCTTTTCAAAATGGAACAGGCACCCCGCATCGGGAGCTATATATGCCGATCCGGGAAATCATGAGCCTGATACCCGGAATAAACTGCAGCCGGATCGGGCAAGCCGACACCAGCTCAGGTCCGGCCCGCCTCTGCGTTCTTCCGGGGGCGATCGGCAAGGTCGGTTTTATTGCCCCGTTGAGCTGGCATTTTTGCGGGTCCTGCAACCGCCTGCGCCTGACCGCAGACGGCAAGATTCGCACCTGTCTGTTTTCGCAAACGGAAATCGACCTTAAGACCCCCTTGAGAAACGGCGCTGCCAAGAAGGAGCTGATCGACATTTTCAGGGATGCGGTCCAGACCAAATCCCAGGGGCATCGACTCAATGAAAATGCTTTTCAATGCAGCAGCAAGCGCGGCATGTACGCCATCGGAGGTTGAGTATGAAACCGATCTTGATCGGTAACAAAGGACCGCACCAGCCGGGTGAAACCGGCAAGACCGGCAGCCCGCCGGTCCTGTGTGTGGTCGGTTTTTCCGGTTCCGGCAAAACGACAGTGACCGTCGGTCTGATCGAAACGTTGCGGCATCGCGGCCTTCAGGTGGGAACCATCAAGCACGATGTGCACGGGTTTGAAATGGATCAACCCGGCAAGGACAGCTGGCGGCACAAGCAGGCCGGTGCGGCTGCCACCATCATCACATCCCCAAGACAGGTTGGTATGGTGATGGACGTTGACCACGACCACCAGCCCATGGAGCTGCTGCCGCTCATGGCCGGTATGGACATCGTGCTGGTGGAGGGTTTCAAGCGGGCCGATCTGCCGAAGATCGAGGTCTTGCGGATGGGGAACAACCAGCCGCCGGCCTGCAAGGGGGATCCCAACTTGTTGGCGGTCGTCAGCGACACGCCGCTAAAGTGGGGGATTCCGTGCTATCAGCCGGATGATTTCGAAGGGATCGCCGATTTTATCTGTGACCGTTTTGGTTTCAAACTGTTAAACGATACTTTCTGCAGACAAGCGGTATACTGACGGCCGGGAAACAGCTTCTTTTTACCCTAATTGGCCGGAAATGCCCGTAACACAACCCTGTAGCATCCAATCCTTTTCATAAAGGAGGTCACCGTGTTCGGTATCGGTATGCCTGAACTGGTCATCATTTTAATTATCGTGCTGCTCGTTTTCGGGGCTTCGAAGCTGCCCGCTATCGGTGCCGGCTTCGGCAGTGGAATTCGAAATTTCAAAAAAACCGTATCGGGATCCGGCGAAGCGGATCCAGAGCAAGACAGCAAACCGGTCGTTTGACCGCAGAACGTTATCCCGTGGATGCTATGGAATTTTTTCAGGTGACGTTTACCACTTCCGGGATACAAACCTATATTTTTATTCCACCGGCCGTGGCGTTTGTCATATCCTTTTTCACCTCGATGGCCGGTATTTCGGGTGCTTTTCTCCTGCTGCCGTTTCAGGTCAGTGTGCTGGGTTTTGTGTCGCCATCGGTCAGTTCGACGAATTTTCTATACAATGTGGTGGGCACACCGGGAGGCGTTTTGAGCTACGCCCGGGAGAAGCGATTGGTCTGGCCCCTGGCGGCCAGCATTATCGCCGGTACGCTGCCCGGGGTGCTGATCGGCTACTACATCAGGGTCAAATGGCTCCCGGATCCACGGGCATTCAAGTTTTTTGTCGGTATGGTTCTTATTTTTGTGGGCTACCGTCTCGTAAAAGACCTCGTTCACCTTCGACCCCCTCTGGTACCGACTGCCGATCGATCGTTTAAGACCTGCATTACGGACATTTCGGTTAGAGAAATACGATTTGATTTTCGGGGCCGATGCATTCGCTTCAGTGTGCCGGCGGTTTTGTTGCCGGCGTTAGGTGTGGGGATTGTCAGCGGTATCTACGGAATTGGCGGCGGTGCCATTATTGCGCCGTTTCTTGTCACCGTCATCCATATACCGGTGTATGCGGTCGCAGGGGCGGTGCTGCTGGCCAACTTGATGACCTCTCTGGCCGGAGTGGTGTTTTACAGTGCCATCCCGCTGCACCAGGGCGTATCGGCACCACCGGATTGGCTCCTCGGTATTCTTTTCGGTGCAGGAGGGCTGCTGGGCATGTACTTCGGGGCCAAGTATCAGCGCTATATGCCCGAGAAGACGATCAAATTGATCCTGGCAATTGTTGTATACTCGGTTGCGGTAAAATACATACTGCAGTACTTTGTTGCATCGACGTAATATCGTCTGTAGCCGAGTTCATATAGTATTGGATGCCTCTGAGAAACTAATGTTCCATACAACCCCAAGGATGCAGTTTATGAATGTGCCACCGTCAGCATCTCCCCTTTTGACCCTCTTACCGGATCCGGGAAACCGTAAGAAAATCGATATCGGCGCTAAAGCAGATATCAGCAGGTGCTGGACCTGCGGTTCGTGTGATTTCGAGTGTCCCATCAACATCGCCACCGGACGACTGCGGCCGCAAAAGCTCGTGCGGTTGGCAAATCTGGGCCAGATAGATGAGCTGCTGTATTTGCCGGAAATTTGGTATTGTTTGACCTGCCGCCGCTGCCGGCAAATTTGCCCCAACACCGTGCAGCCCTCGGAGGTGATTGCCTACATCAGACAAAAAGTGCTGAAGAAGAATATTATCTCAGTGAATGCACTGCATGCCTACCAGATGCTTTTTGCTCGTTTTCAACGTGTTCGAAGCCAGTTGGTAACCGAATGCCTGCAGGGCGATCTTGAAGCGATCTCCGATCGTCAGTGGTGTAAATGGCTGCTGTCACCGGTTGCGCAGTCCAATAAGGTGATTACGGAAACCAATACGGAAAGACGATCAGATAACCATCGGACACTGACAGAGGCCGCACATGCAGATGCATGCTTTACCTGCGGTGAATGCAGCAGCAGCTGCCCGGTGGCCTGTGAACGATCGGTATTCGATCCGAGGGCAATTTTTCGTATGGCGCATCTCGGTTTAGTCGAGGAGCTGTTGCATTCGCCGTCCATCTGGCTGTGCATTGACTGCGGTCGATGCACCGAGGCCTGCAGCCAATTGGTGGACGGTAGACAGTTAATACGAAGGCTGAAAGATTTGGCGATTGAGAAAGGTGTCGTCGACAGCAGTTTTTTTCTCAGGCTGAGACGTGCCCACCGGCTTGTCTACGGGCGCTGGCTTGATGAGGTGGATGCGCTTTTTGGCTTCAACGGGGTTCAACCGCTCGACGATGCAATTGGTTCGAACGATTTCTCGGCCTGCTGTCGATCTCACAGCGAAGCGTATGTTGCGTAGCGGTGATTGCTGTATCCGGCGGCGGCAATGTCCTGACATGAATTACCATGGGGGGCCGTTTTGGCGCTAGCGTACATCGGGTTTAAAGAAGCGCTCGATCTAACGTTAAAACACGTTCCGATAACCAAGGCGAGGTACTTACCGCTGGCGGACAGCAGCGGTCTGATCACAGCCGAAAGCGTCAAAACGCAAGCCGATTCGCCTTCAACCGATATAGCAATGAAGGATGGCTATGCCATTCGTGCTGCAGATGTTGACAGCGCTTCAAAGACTCATCCTGTCGTGCTGAATGTGCTGGGTATGCAGGCCGCCGGACAGGAGAACGATTACACCGTCCGGTCCGGGAGTGCGGTAAGAATTCTCACCGGGGCGCGTATTCCACATGAATCCGATACGGTTGTCGCCGAAGAATTCGTCACCATTTCCGACAACCGGATTGCCATCGATCAACCGGAAGTTA
>JAHEIV010000234.1 GCA_024639205.1 Deltaproteobacteria bacterium
GATGCGGGAAACCGGGGCCGAAGCACTCTCGTTTCCCACAATCGTCGCCGCAGGTCCCAACAGCGCCCTGCCCCACGCCGTTCCGGAAGATCGTGCCATCCGCCGGGGCGAACCGATCCTTTTCGATTGGGGCGCCCGCCTCAACGGATATTGTTCCGATATTTCACGGACGATTATCCTCGGTGCACCCGACGATACTTTTGAAAAAGTGTTTCAGACCGTGCTCGACGCCCAGCAGTTTGCCATCGATGCCATCCGGCCGGGCATCAACTCCCGGGCGGTGGACAAAATCGCACGCGATCACATTGAAAGAAAGGGCTACGGGGGTCTGTTCGGTCACGGCCTGGGACACGGAACCGGTCTGGCCATCCATGAAGCCCCCCGGCTCAGCCCTCTGAAGGAGATCCGCCTGGAGGCAGGCATGATTTCTACGGTGGAGCCCGGCATATACCTTCCGGACTGGGGTGGCGTGCGGCTGGAAAACATGATCGTCGTGCGCGAGGATGGAGCCGAAGTGCTCAATGAACTCGACCCGGGCCGCTACCGGATTTGAAACGAAATCCGCCGGTTGCGCTGATAAATCCCGTATGTAACGAGGTGTAAGCTGCCGTGGAAACCATCGACACCCTGGTAGACCGATATATCAACTACCTGCTGGTGGAAAAGGGTCTGTCGACGAAAACAATCGAAGCGTACAGCGCCGATTTAAGCCGCTACACGGCTTATCTTTCCGCCAACGGGACCGGCGATGTATCCGAAAACGACACCCGGCTGCTGCTGCGCTACCTGATCGCCCTGCGCGGTGAGGGGTTGACCCCGCGCTCCCGGGCGCGGCACCTGGTGACCATCAGAGGATTCTACCGTTTTCTGGTCCAGGAGCGAATCCTATCGGCCGACCCGGCTGCGCTGATCGATATGCCCAAGAGCGGATTGCGACTGCCCGATGTGCTGTCTGTCAATGAAGTCGAACGACTTCTAAAAACCCCGGACACGACCAAACCGACCGGTTTTCGGGATGCCGCCATGCTGGAGATGCTTTATGCCGCCGGGCTGCGGGTGAGCGAGCTGATCGGGTTGAAGCTGTTGGACGTCAACCTGGAGGCCGGTTTCGTGCGAGTGTTCGGAAAGGGCGCCCGTGAGAGGATCGTGCCCATCGGGCGGCACGCCAGGAACAAAATGGAACGCTATCTGGCAGAATCCCGCCCGGAGCTGCTAAAACGCATCACCAGTCCATATCTGTTTATCGCCCGGGCTGGAAAACCGATGACCCGCCAGGGATTCTGGAAAATGCTCAAAAGGTATGCGCAGCAGGCCGGTATACGAAAGAACGTCAGTCCCCACAGCCTGCGGCATTCTTTTGCCAGCCATCTGCTCGAGGGTGGTGCCGACCTGCGCGCGGTGCAGGTCATGCTGGGACATGTGGACATTTCCACCACCCAGATTTACACGCACGTGGCTCGCGACCAGCTCAAGAGGATGCACCGCAAATATCATCCCCGCGGCTGACCGGGACAATGCACGATCATTTTTGAGCATTCAGGTAAGCCTGTATGCAACCGTACTGTTGCCTTTCACGCTGTGCTCACATATGAATGGGTTGTCGACCCAAACGGGAAACCCAAAATCCTTAAAAATTGTTCAGGGATTGTCCGGGTTGAAACCGGTGGTGCCGGCACCCTGCTGATCACTGCGAGGATGAGTCCTTGAATGGACGGCCATAATTGTATAGAAGCGGTTAACCGAAAATGAACCTGCCATACGGACAAAATCTGCGAACCATCGGCTGGTGGCGGCAAGGAGACCAGCCTCCACAAACCGGCATCCGCGCCTTGCAAAAGGCACTGCACCGGGTGCACACATCGGTCAGCCTGCTCGAGATGGACTCGCAGGTGGGCGTCGCAAGCGGGGGAACCGTCACCATCGGACCAGACCCGGCCGGTTTGACAGCAAGTGAATATCCGCTGCTGGCATATCTGCCGCCGCTTCACCCGCAGGATCTGGGCGACCCGCACTTTACGCAATTCTTCGGGCTGCGCTACCCTTACGTGGTCGGGGCGATGGCCAACGCCATTTCTTCGGTTCAGATGGTCGAGGCAACCGCCAAGGCCGGCATGCTGGCTTTTTTCGGTGCCGCGGGCCTCGCGATCGACCGGATCGAAGCCGCCATCGATCAACTGCAGCAGCGCCTCGACCCGCTTCCATACGGAATAAATCTTATCCACAGCCCCAATGAGCCCGAGTTGGAGACGGCAACCGTAAATCTGTATCTGAAAAAAAGCGTTCGCCTGGTCAGTGCTTCGGCATATCTGGATCTGACCTTGCCGCTGGTAACGTATCGCGTCAGCGGAATCCGCCGGAATCCGGACGGCTCCATCGTCTGTCCCAACAAAATCGTTGCCAAGGTCTCCCGTGTTGAAGTTGCCAGGAGATTTCTGTCACCACCCCCGGAAAAGCTGCTGGCACAGCTGCAGGCCCAGGGCCGGATCAGCGCCGAAGAAGCCGCACTGGCACAGACGGTGCCGATGGCCGACGCCATTACAGCCTAGGCCGATTCCGGCGGCCACACGGATAACCAGCCGGCCATTTCGCTGCTGCCGACCATCCTGGCGCTGCGGGATGCCCTGACGGCCCGATTCGGTTTTGAGAACCCGATTTGCGTTGGCCTGGGAGGGGGAATCGCCACCCCGGAATCGGCTGCAGCCGCCTTCGCGCTGGGGGCGGCTTACATTCTTACCGGCAGTGTAAACCAGGCGTGTGTGGAGGCCGGAACATCGGAAACTGTCCGTCAAATGCTGGCAGAGGCAGGTCAGGCCGATGTTACGATGGCCCCCTCGGCGGATATGTTCGAGATGGGCGTCAAGGTCCAGGTGCTCAAAAGGGGCACCATGTTTCCGTTTCGTGCCGCCAAGCTCTATGATCTATACAGCCGGTTCGGATCGCTCGAAGAGCTGCCCACCAAAGACCGGGCCGTTTTAGAGCGAGACTTTTTTCACAGAAGCCTCCAAGAGGAATGGGAACACACCAGGGCTTTTTTTCAGCAACGGGATCCGGCGCAGATTCAGCGCGGGCATTCCGATCCCAGGCATCGCATGGCCCTTGTGTTTCGATCCTACCTCGGCCAATCTTCTCACTGGGCCAACAGCGGAAATTCAGCGCGCAAAATCGATTACCAGATATGGTGCGGACCGGCAATGGGCGCCTTCAACCAGTGGGTAAAGGGCAGTTTTTTGGAAGAGATGAAAAATCGGCGGACCGAAACCGTGGCGCTGAACCTGTTGACGGGCGCCGCTATCGCAACCCGCTGCGGCTGGCTGCGCAGCCAGAAAATCGCCCTGCCGCCCGAGGCTGCCAAGTTCACCCCGCTTCCGCTCGCGCAGCTGCAGCAGCTGATGGAGTGTGAGCTCGCTGTCTGAGCGCGCAGCCTCCCTGTTTTCCCTCCCACTGCCGCAGCTTACGGATTTCCGGATTGATGACCAAGAGCCGCAAAAAGGTGGGAGTTGAGCTCGAGGCACCCGGCAAAAACCCCCAGGATCCGCGTTATGCAGACCATTCTTTGCTCCAGCACCTCTTGCTGCACGGCATGGCTTTCCTGGCTTCCCAGCCGGACAGTTAGAAAATGCTCCTCTTCGATCTGCCGGCCCTGCTGCGTATACTGCCGACGGTCCGTTATTGCGCGGATCGTGTATGCAAAACCCGGCAGCTGGCCGCTGTCAAACGGTGGACAGTCGATAAGGATGAGATGTTCGCGTACCGCCGATAAGTCGCCTTTTCCGCCGGAATTATCTTCGGCGGTGCCGGTCCGGTACCCTTCTGCAGCAAACCAGGGCTCCAAATCCGAGAGAATCTTTCTGGCCTCCGGAATGCTGAACTTGGATCTGGAGACCAGGTGTCCGGCCAGGTAGACGGTAAATGCCTGGTCGATGCTATAGTGACGAGCATAACCGGATTGCAGGCCACCGAGTGGGTCCGGGGGCAGAAACTCTCTGGCCCAACGTTTCCAGCGCGCCAGCGGAACTCCCAACCGGTCGGACAGTTCCCGGCCGAGAAAGTAACGGATCATGGCGGTTTCCTAATGCTCGCTTTTATGTATGCGGTTGATCCCATCGAACGCAAAACCGATCATCGCCAATGGCACCCGCTTGATACCGGTTTGGCCGTCGAAAGTCATAGTTGTTAACTTGTATAGCCAATATCACAACATAAAAAACTGTGTCAAGTCCTTGCAATTTATTCGCAAAAGCATTATATATTCTGTTGCATAAACGCCCTTCAAGCAAAGCTGGAAACCTCACCGGTGAAAAGAAAATCATCACACCCCAAGCGGGACATCCCTATCGCTATCGTCGGGATCGGTTGTTTCTTCCCTGGTTCGCCGGGATTGAAAGATTACTGGCGCCTGTTGTTTCACGGTCAGGATGCCATCACCGAAGTCCCGCCAACCCATTGGTCGGAATCCGACTACTATGACAGCGACCCGGCAACACCGGATCACACCTACTGCAAGCGCGGGGGATTTCTCTCTCCGGTGAATTTCGATCCCGTTGAGTTCGGTCTGCCGCCCAACACCCTCGACTCCACCGACACTTCCCAGCTGCTGGGACTGCTGGCAGCCAAAGCGGCACTCCAACACGCCGGTTACGGAGAGGATCGGGATTTTGACCGAGAACGGGTCAGCGTGATCCTGGGGGTTACCGGCACGCAGGAACTGGTTATTCCTCTCAGTTCCCGGCTCGGATTTCCCAAATGGCGCCGCGCCCTGAACGAATCCGGCGTTGAACCCGACGCGACCGAAAAGATAATGGCTCGGATCTCCGAATCCTACGTCTCCTGGAAGGAAAGCTCCTTTCCGGGACTGCTGGGAAATGTCGTCGCAGGCAGAATCTGCAATCGTCTCAACCTGGGGGGAACCAATTGCGCCGTCGATGCGGCCTGCGCAAGCTCCATGAGCGCTATTCACCTGGCATTGCTCGAACTTTATTCGGGTCGCAGCGACATGGTGGTCACCGGGGGCGTCGACACCCTCAACGACATCTTCATGCACATGTGCTTTTCCAAAACCCGGATCCTTTCTCCCAGCGGCGACGTCCGCCCGTTTTCGGCTCAGGCCGACGGTACCGTGCTCGGCGAAGGGATCGGCATCATGGTTTTCAAACGGCTGAAAGATGCCGAGCAGGACGCAGATCGTATTCTGGCCGTTATTCGCGGAATCGGCTCTTCTTCCGATGCCCGCTCTCAGAGCATCTACGCTCCGCGGGTTGAAGGCCAGACCAGGGCGCTGCGCATGGCGTACGCAAGATCCGCAATCGCTCCCGGCACGG